>JAGGRU010000125.1 GCA_021159425.1 Sulfurovum sp. | reverse complement strand
GGCACTTTTTTCTGGATACTCTTCACTGTAGACAAGTTCTACCGGTCTCCTGACACGTGTATATTTTGCACCTTTGTCAGAACTGTTGTGTTCCTCGATGCGACGTTCCAATTGGGTAGAAATACCTGTGTAGAGTGTATCATCTGCACATTTTACGATATAGACGTAATACATCTTAAGTGATTTATCTTTCATATTCAGTTAATTCTATATCCATTTTTCCTCTTGTACTATACTTGCCCATATGTCAAAATTATAACATAAGAGCACCTCTAAATTAATAATTAACCATAATACAGCACTTTTTGGATAACATATCCTTTATAATTTTACACTCACATGTAAAACCAAAAACTCATTTGTTAAAGGTCTACTATGTCATCTTGTCACAACAAAGCTTATATCACAACCCCGATCTATTATGTTAACGACATTGCCCATATCGGTCATGCTTACACCACAATTATCGCAGACACACTTGCACGTTATTCCCGCATGTCCGGTCTGGATACTTTCTTCCTTACAGGAACCGATGAACACGGACAGAAGATAGAAGAAGCTGCAAAGGCCAGAGGGAAAACCACTCAGGCTTATGCAGATGAAATTTCAGCAACATTCAAAGATCTTTGGGATGAATTTGACATCTCTTATGACAAATTCATCAGAACGACCGATGAAGATCACAAAAAAGGTGCACAGAAAGCCTTTACTGTCATGTACGACAATGGTGACATTTACAAAGATGTTTACAAAGGTCACTATTGCATTTCCTGTGAAACTTTTTTCCCTGCTTCACAACTTGTAGATGATGAATTTTGCCCGGAGTGTGGAAAACCTACAACGATCGTTGAAGAGGAGAGTTACTTCTTTAAACTTTCTGCATACCAGGATAAACTTCTTGCATGGTACGATGAAAACCCTGACTGTATCTTGCCAAAAAGTAAGAGAAATGAAGTGATCCGTTTTGTGGAAGGCGGATTGCATGACCTTTCCATTACAAGAACAAGTTTTGACTGGGGCGTAAAGCTTCCTGAAAACTTCAATGATCCTAAACATGTAATGTATGTATGGCTGGATGCGCTCATGAACTATATCACGGCACTGGGCTATGGTACAGATGACAAAGATATGGATTTTTGGCCTGCACGTGTACATCTTATAGGTAAAGATATCTTACGTTTCCATGCGATCTACTGGCCTGCATTCCTGATGAGTCTTGGTTTGCCTCTGCCAAAACACATTGCTGCACACGGTTGGTGGACACGTGATGGTGAAAAGATGTCTAAATCCAAAGGTAATGTTGTAGACCCCAGAGCTGTAGCAGATGCATATGGACTGGATAACTTCCGTTACTTTATGCTTAGAGAAGTACCTTTTGGCGGAGATGGTGACTTTTCTCAAAAAGCACTGATAGACCGTATCAACTCTGACCTGGGTAATGACCTGGGTAACCTACTGAACCGCCTCATCGGTATGTCAGGGAAATACTTTGAAGGTACGGTAGACTCTGCAAACGTAGCCAAATACTACCAGGCTGAGTTAGACGAAGTGCATGCATCTCTTGACAAACTTGAACCCCTACTTTACGAGATGCAAATACACCGTTATCTTGAAGAGCTTTGGAGACCACTCACCGTAGCCAACAAGGCCATAGATATGTATCAGCCTTGGACACTCATGAAAGAAGGTAAAGAAGAAGAAGCGATGGCACTTAACGGGCTTATTGCTGCAATACTTGCAAAAGTATCTGTTATGCTTTACCCAGTCATGCCTGCTGTATGTACAAAAATTTCCAATGCTTTACACTTTACTATAGACAATAGTTCATGGAACAGTATGGTTAAAGATACAAAACTGCTTGATACCTTTGTATTGGAAAAAGTAGATCCTCTTTTCCCTCGTATAGAAGAGCCTTTACTTAAACAGGCAGAACCTGTAGATCAGAAAGAAGTACCTAAGCCTGAAGCTAAAAAAGCAGAAACAAAAAATGATACGAAAGAAGACGGTATTGCACTGATAGGTATAGACCAATTCTTCCAAACTTCTCTTAAAGTTGGTACAGTGGTGAAAGCTGAAGAGGTACCTAAAAGTAAGAAACTTCTTTTACTCCAGGTAGACGTAGGTGAAGAACAGCCTAGACAAGTGGTTGCAGGTATTAAAGAGTGGTACTCTGCTGATGACATGCTCAATACACAAGTCTGTGTTGTTGCCAACCTCAAGCCGGCAAAACTCATGGGTATGCTCAGTGAAGGTATGTTACTGGCTGCTAAAGATGGTGACGGTCTTTGTATGATCCGTCCGGAAAAGCCAAAAACGGCTGGAACGAAGATAGGTTAATTCATGAAAATAGAAGATATTTTAAACCTCACAGAGGGCGTACTCAGTAATACACCTAAAGTTCAAGCGATTGAAGCGGCTACAGTGTACCACTCAAAAGTTGACCATGGTGACCTCTTCTTCTCTTCAAATCAGGAAGAGATAGACAAAGCCATAGAAAATGGTGCCTATGCCATTGTGTATGATGATGAGAATATTGTCAGAAGTGATGAAGAGATCGCATGGATAAAAGTTTCAGACATCCAACTGGCTGCTTTTAAACTCATTCGTTATGTGATCATTAAAAAAGAAGCGCAATTCTTTTTACTCTCGGAACATGAACTTACCTTTTTAAAAATGATACTTTTACACAAAAACAATATCTCTTTTATATCAAATGACTGGCGTAAAGCATTTGAGCAGATACTTAATTCTGACGGTTCTCTTTTTGTCGGTACAGATAAAGAGCTTATGGAACTCATCAAACCGGATGTAACCAAGCTGGAGAGAGAAGTAGAAGGGTATCCTGTATCGGATACACTGTTCAGAACGACATTCAAAGTGGGCGGTTTTGTCTATCAGGAAAAAGAGTTGATCCCTTTTCATTTGGAATATCTGCTTCGTGCCATAGACTTTTGTGACAAAGAAGGTCTTCCTTATTCGGTTGACCGTATTAAATACACAAAGCACTTCATGCCTGTATTTATAGATCTGAAACTCAAAAGTACCAGACCAAGTAACTCTGACAGAGTAGCCATCTTTACAGACAGCCTTTCAAACATTACGAAAGCCAGAGAGTACGTCATGAGATCTAATATGTGGGTAAAAAGTATTGTTCTCACTCCACCAAAAACCAAAGTACCGGGTATTGACCACCCTCACTGGTTCAACAATGAAGAAGAGGTAAGAGAATTACTCAAAAATATCCACTTCAATTACGCTTTCATTTACAATGCAGATAAAAGTATTTTAAATACGATCAAAGAAGAGTATAGTCTTTTTTAGACTTTAGAGGTGCCCTTTACTCTTTCTGATCACAATCATATTCTTCCCATTATCTTCCACAAATTCACAACCGTAGCTCTTACATAAAACCCTAAAAGTTTGAGCTGTAAAAAAGACAATATGTGTTGGGTCCTGATGGTAGTACCATTTTTTAAATGCTTCAGCATCATTCGGATGAAATTGTGTTTGCAAAGCTAAGTAGCCACCCTCCTCCAACCTTTTAGTCAAGCTTTCAAACACAATGCTAGGCTGATGTAAATGTTCAAAAACTTCTGTTGATACAATAAGTTCATATTTTTTACTATCATCCAATGTATCGGGATGATAGATGGGGTCATAGAAGTCACATTCAATACCATATTCCACTAACATACCGGACAATAAAGAACTTGCACCACAACCAAAATCCAATGCTGTTTTGGGCTGACCCACCAAAGGCAGAGTAAAGTCCAAAAACCTTTGAAAGTATGCCTTATATCCTTCATCGTTTTCATCATTCGTATGCAAGTTATAACGCTCTTTTTGTGAGTCAAAATCTTGATAACACTCCGGAGATTTAAAGATGTATTCACAACGTTTACAATGATAATAAGTGATATTTGTATTTTCATGTACAAATGATTCTGTTGGTCTATTGCAAATATGGCAGTTCATTTTCATCCTTGTTTAGTCATAGTTATGTTACTATTTAATCTATTAATATTTAGATATGACCGTAGGTCGGGGTGTCCTCACCCCGACAATAATTAGGACATCTCTAATAAATAAGACAAGTATTATAACATTCAAAATAAATGTCGGGGTGAGGACACCCCGACCTACGAGGAACAGGTAGTGAAAAGAAGAGATTTTATAGCTGGTACAGCCATAGGTGCTACAGCCTTAGCACTAAATGGATGCCATAGGGCAGAAGAAAAGACAGAAGAAGGTATTTCTGTCAACAGAGGCAAGAAGGTTACCTTAAAACTTGCTACTTCATGGCCTGCTCACTTCCCCATAATGGGTACAGGAGTTGATA
>JAGGRU010000399.1 GCA_021159425.1 Sulfurovum sp. | reverse complement strand
CATCTTTACCGACTTTAGCATTTGGATATTTTTGCATCTGCATTAAGTGTCTTTGCGTCATGTCTTGAAAAACAGAACCTGCCCAAAGAGATATCTCTATACTAGGTGCTTCTTCACGAGGATCTCGTTGTAAGTCATACATTTTTGCAACAACACCTGGTTCACCGGCTCCTGGTAATTCTAGTTTATACTTCTGCTTTACTATACTTTTGAGAGTGTCACCACTGTAGATAAATACATAGTCTCTACGACCATTACCCTCACCATTTAAGAAAAGTGCTGATTGGTCTAAACCATCGATTACTCTGTCTCTTGGGATATACTCTGTCGCATTAGCAATTCTGGCAAAAGTAGTATAGATGTCTGTAATATGTATCATATCACCCGCTAGTTTGTCTTTTTCTATCATTCCAGGCCATCTGGCAAAAGCATTTACACGAACTGCTCCTTCTGTTGTATCAACCTTACCACCACGATATATCATTCCTGAAAAACCTAAGATGCTGTCGTATTGACGGAATCTTCCGTTATCAGCCATCAGTACGATCATCGTTTCTTCAGCGATACCTAAACGATCCACTTCATCTATGATCTCTCCAACCCATTTATCTAACTTGTAAAGAGACTCTACACCGCTTCCCCCATTGGACATTTGAATTTCAGCTCCTGGAGTATGTGTAAAATCCAGTGGTATTAGTGGCCAGTATTGTAAGAAGAAAGGTTCGTCTTTCTTTGCTAACTTTTGTAGTTGTTCCATGGCTTGGCGTTGGTATTTGTCATTCATATCATCGTAATGCTTTTGTGTCCACTCTTCGCCTGCTTTGAAATCAACTTCTTTTGCCTCTTGACCTTTGTAACCTTCAAGTCCATAGACTAAACCACCTGGTTTAAACTTGGAATCAAGTGCAAAGGGGTCCTTTCCAGAGTTTACATGCCAACCTTTAAGCTCCCCTGTCTTATCAGATTCTGTAGTCATTAAAGCAAGTAGAACTTGCTGATGAATAGGAAACGAAGCATAGTCAAATCCTTGGTTATGTGGATATGCCTCTGCAATATCACCCATATGCCATTTACCAATATGTACAGTGTTGTAACCTGCCTTAGACAATATCTCAGCTATAGTAACTTCACTCTTAGCAAGTCCTGCCCCTGCAACTGTAGCTTTTACCTCTCCAAGACCATTTCTTACGGGGTGACGACCTGTCATCATAGCTACACGAGATGGAGTACAAGATGGCTCTGTATACATACGCATAAAAGAGAGACTCTCATCTGCGAGTTTATTAATATTTGGCGTTTTTGATCCACGAATGTAGTTAAGTTCCGGGATTCCCATCTCACCAAAAGAGAGGTCATCTACAAGAATGTAGATGATATTTGGAGATTTACCACCATTCTTCTTTCTGAAGTTTTCAAGTTTAGTATCAACTACTTTATCGTCTTTTGCCCATTTTTCAGCGTGTTGTGACTCCAATATAGAGTACTCTGCATCGTGTATAATATCTCCTGCACTTAGCATAGTAATAGGAGCTAAAATACATGAAGCGATTGCCAAATGTGATAGTTTGGTCTTTAACATGTGTATCCTTTTTTGTAATTTTCCATGAGTCATAATGAGGAGCCTACAAGAGACCCCTTTAATTTACTGCATATTTGAATTATAACCATAAAAAAAGCATTTAACTATCCACTTTCGGAAAATAATATTTATCATAATAGATAATTATAGAGAATATCTAAATAGTTGAATTGGAGGGGGTAATATATTAGTAGTAAACGTTCATAAATTTAAAAGAAATTTTTAAAAGAAAAAAGAGGGAAATAAATAAGAGGTTAAAAAAGGGTTCTACCAAGCCAAAAGGCTTAGCAGAAAAAAGGTGTTCCTAGAATCTGTAGTTTACACCAAAGTTGAATGCAGTAATTGTAGCGTCTGTATTTCCATCAACACCTGAGATAAGAACAAAGTCCTCTTCATCATCATAAACACTTACATAGTCTACAAAGATTCCAACTGCATTAGAGAATTTGTACTCTGCACCGATACCCCATGAGAAACCGTCAACAGAATCAGTTTTAAATTTGAAATCATTAGCATCTACTTCTAAATCAGCACCTGCATATCCAAGAAGTGCATAAACATTAAATGCTTCTGATACTGGGTACATTGGTTTAACATAAACACCCCAAGCGTCTATTGTAACATCTGCATTGATATTGTTACCGATACTACCTCTACCAAGAGTTGAAGAACTCTCTAGACCAAACCAGTATCTACCTTCAATTCCTACATATTGGTTAAAGTCATAACCAAGATTGATCATGATTGAACCGAAATCTTCATCAAGAACAGTTTCTTTAAGTACTCCACCAAATGGGTATGTAGTGTCATCAATTTCAGTATTCATGAAACCATATGCAAGACCAAGGTAAAAACTACCTGTTGATGGCATTACTTCTTCAACTACTACTATTGGCTCTTCTACTGGAGCGATATCTCCTCCTGCTACTGCGAACGAACTCATTGCTAATACAGCTACTGCTGATAAAACGATATTTTTCATAATATCTCCTTGTTAATTTTAAGATGACGAATTATAGCAATAAAAAAGCTGTTTATATATCTCTTTTCGGAAAATCTTTAATTAAAGGATATTTCTAAAGCATATTTATATCCAATTTCGGAAAGTTATATAGAATTTTTAGCTATACTTCTTCATGTATAATTCAGAAAACAAAAAAACCGAACCACTGACATGGGTAGATGTTGAATTTAATGACTATGAGCAATTCAATGAAGCTGTAAAAGGCTGGAATATAGACTTCCATCAGCTTGATGGAAGTACCTTTCATTCCAGGATACAGCAGATCATCTTACACGAGATACAGATAGGACATACACAGCTGGACAGTTATCTTGACCAAAAAGGTGTTTCCCCGAAAGATATGTGGAGCTTCATCATACTGGGTAAAGAGAGTTCTATGTTTAACTTCAACCATCAGATGACACAAAGTACTTCTACTATGCTTATCTACTATCCTGGACAAGAGATAAATGCTGTAAGTACCTTAGGGTTTGAAGTGTATGTATTTTCAGTAGAATGCAGGCACCTCAGTAAGATAGCTGCATCACTTGGACTAACTAAAATAGAAGAGAAGTTAAATAAAATAGACAGAGTGGAGTTAGATGAAGATCAGGCTAATAGGCTAAGAGAACAATTACAAAATATTTTAATCGCAGTTTCCAGAACAGAAGATAAAGTGAACACTGTGCAAGAGAGAGAAATATTCTTAAAACTGTTACCTACCCAATTTTTCAAAGCACTGCATCAACATATGGATTGTGCTCCTGTGAAAGTATTTAAAAGTAAACATATGTCCTATATGGAAGCAAGAGCGTATATACATACAAATTTGCATCAACCTATAACCATAGACGAGATAGCTAAAAAATTTGACATAACAGAGAGAACATTGAGAAACCACTTTCAAGAGGAGTTAGGCATCTCTCCAAAACAGTATCTCAATACTATAAGACTGCAAAGGGTTCGAAATGAACTTAAAAATAAAAAAGAGAAGGTCAATATAGAAGTAGTAGCCCGTAAATATGGCTTTCACCATATGGGGCAGTTTAGCAAAAGATATAAAGACTTTTTTGGAGAGTTGCCTTCAGGGACACTGCGCCAGTTGTAAAAGTCCATTATTCAATATACTACCCAATAATATGCATAAAGATTTCACTACACTGAAACTTTTATGATATAATATTGGTAATATAGTACCAGTAAAGGATGATCTTATGGAACTTATCACTACATTAACCTACTATTCAAGTATATTTCAGTCTATGACCCCACCAAACTATAGAAGATCTGTCTATGATACTATTAGTTTTTCACATAAATTGATAGGACTTAAAGGGGCAAAAGGTGTAGGCAAGACAACATTATTGCAACAATACTTGCAGAGTCTCGATATGGATATTAGTGAAAAAATTTATATCTCAATGGATAATCCTCTTATAGGTGCAACACGACTTTTGACCATTGCAGAGGAGTTTCAAAAAAGAGGAATTAAAGTATTGGTTGTGGATGAAATACACTATCAAAGAGATTTTGAACAAGATTTGAAAACGATTTATGATTTTTTTGATATACAGGTTGTATTCTCCGGTTCCAGTGCCATTGCACTTTCCCAGGCTGATTTGAGCAGAAGGGCACTGGTTTATACTATACCGATACTCTCTTTTAGGGAATACCTGGAATTAAAGCTCGATATAAAATTAGAACCTATTACATTTGATACCTTACTAGACAATCATCCGCAGCAGGCTTTTGAAGTTATTTCCAAATTAAAGCCATTGAAATATTTTGAATCCTATTTGGATTTTGGTGCATATCCATTCTTTTTGGAAGGATCTGAGCAAGAC
>JAGGRU010000160.1 GCA_021159425.1 Sulfurovum sp. | reverse complement strand
TAATAAAAATAGCTCCAAATCGTGTTTTCCAAACTCATTTGTTATCGTTTTACTGCCTCTGCTTTTTCTTGTAGGTCTTGTACTGGGATATGTTGGTCTTCTGCCGTTGAAAGTAGAGATCCATACACTTATTATCATCACATTTATTTTTATTATCTTTATGTTTTTTGTACGTCACAATGCCAATTATGCTGCCTGTCGCATGAGTGGTTCGTTTGCAAGAATGGAAGAAAAACTTCAGGATGAATTGCGAGTGAATGCTTTGACCATCATGGGAAAAACAAAGTCTACACTGCATGTCAATGATTTTATGGCAGAATATTACAAAGATATCCGTAATGACAACTTTGCACGTGTCGCTCCTTCTGTTTTCCCCATGCTCGGTATACTCGGTACGTTTATCGCTATTGCTATCTCTATGCCTGACTTTACAGTGAAAGATCTTGATGCACTTGATCAGGAAATTTCAATACTCCTTTCAGGGATCGGTACGGCATTTTATGCTTCTATTTACGGGATCGCATTGTCACTCATATGGACCTATTTTGAAAAAAGAGGAAATACCAAAGTAGATAAAAACATTTATGATCTTGAAAAACTTTATGATTCACGTGTATGGAAAAAAGCAGAACTGATCAAACATGAACATATGCAATCTGAGCTTAAAGATCAGGAAATTGTTCAGACACTCAAAGAGACATTCAACATGGATTTCATTAAAGAGCTTAATGAACAGTATTTGAAAAATTTTACAGCTATTGTAAACAGTACAACAGAGAGTTTTGGTCAGCTTAGTGAACACATGAGAGAAAGTTCGGCGGAGCTCAGAGATACACTTGAGAGAGTACACAATAGACAAGAGAGTGTGAATGCAGTAGAGACAATAAAAGAAAATATTGAAGGATTTAACTCTAATGCAAAGAACCTTCAAAGATCCATGGAACGTTTCGATGGTACGGTTGACCATACATTTAACAAGATTGACTCAGAAATGGGTGAGATCGTTAATAAACTTTCGACCTTTGCAAGTATTATTTCTGAGCAAAATCAAATGATCATTGAAAAAATGGATGCATTAAAAGAGGATGAGACAAAACCTAATGTTTAGAAAAAAAAGTACAGACGAAGGCTCTAACTTCTGGATCTCTTATGCTGACCTGATGGCAGGTCTGCTTTTTGTTTTCATTTTGCTTATAGGTGCGATCGTCTCTAAATCCATCATTCTAAAAAGCAATTTACATGAGAAAGAAGATCGTCTTCTTCAAATTTCTCAAACACTTGAAATAAAAGAAGATAAACTCGACGATCTTAATGTCTCGTTCAATAAAAATATAGCACTCCTCGGAGAGAAAGAAGAGCTTATAGATACAAAAGATAAAAGTATTTCTGAGAATAAAAAAACGATCAGCCTTAAAGAAGATGAGATAAAAAAATTGAATAAAATGTTACTTCAGGCAAATACCCAACAGGATATATTGAGTGAAAAGGTAGTGATAGTACAAAATCTTTTAAAAGATACCAACTCAACACTGCAAAAAGAGAAAAAGAGTTTTGCAAAGAGACTTAAAGATTATAAAGGACAGGTCATTGTCCTTTCCGATCAACTTACCGATATCAACCAAACGGTAGAGAACAAAGATAAAAAACTTTTAAAACTACTCAATGCCTTGGATGAGAGAGAGACAAAATATGATGGCTTGATCGAAAAACTGCAAAGTCAGAAAGCGAAGATCAAATCTCTAACCGGTATTAAGCTAAAAGTCGTTGCTGCACTGAAAGAAGAACTGGGATCGAAGATCAATATAGATAAAAATTCCGGTTCACTCAGACTTGCTTCCAACATCCTGTTTGATAAAGGCTCTGCTATACTTAAAGATGAGGCTAAAACAGAGTTAAAGCAAGCTTTTGAAGAGTATATCGGTGCATTGGTAACCAACCCTAAGATCAAGCCGCATCTCGACAGGATCATCATAGAAGGTCATACTGACAGTGACGGCGGCTATCTGTATAACCTGGATCTGTCACAGAGACGTGCTTTTGCGGTAATGAATTTTTTACTTACACTTGATTTTGCAAAAGAAAATAACATTAAACCACTTATGATAGCCTCAGGACGTGCCTATCTGGATGCTGTAAAAGTAGAGGGTGTAGAAAATAAAGAAGCTTCAAGACGTATTGAGATCAAGTTCAGACTTAAAAATGAAGATGCCATGCATGAGATAGAGAAGGTTTTGGATGCAGAGTAATTTTGAAGCGAAACATATTAAAGATGCAAAAGAGATACTTTCTCAAGATCTTGATATGGCATCACAGCATTTGAGTCATTACAAAGAGATACAAAAAGAGCTTTTAAAAGAACGTTCGAAAAAACTATTAAAAGAAGCATCTTTATGGCATAAGATCACACTGTTTTTTAACAAATATATCTAAAAATATGTCAATATGACATATTTTTTATCTATTGTCTTTTTTTATTCTATACTGCTTATATCTTATATATCAGGAATAGAAAATGTCATGCCTAAAACCACTTAAAGAACTTCATAAAGATGATAAACCTAGAGAAAAGCTTGTTAAAAAGGGTGTGGCAGCATTAAAAAATGATGAACTGCTGGCTGTTCTGCTTGGTTCAGGTATCCAAGGCAAAGATGTACGTAAGCTCTCAAAAGAGATCATTGTTCTTATGGACAGTGATTTTGAATGTTTGACACTGGATACGCTTTGTAATATTCATGGCTTGGGTCTTGCCAAAGCTTCACAAATTATTGCCTCCATTGAACTTTCAAAACGTTATTTGATACGAACCAATAAACGCATCACATCTGCTCAGGATGTGTATGATGAACTGAAAGCATTTTCAACTAAGAATCAGGAACATTTTCTGAGCATAACACTTGACGGTGCATCCCATATCATCAACGTACGGACAGTTTTCATTGGTACTTTAAATCAAAGTATCGTGCACCCTCGTGAAGTATTTGCAGACGCTATAGCAGACAGAGCAGCAGGGATCATCATTGCTCATAATCATCCATCAGGAACACTTGAAGCGAGCAGGGCAGATATACAGATAACAGAACGTTTAAAAGAAGTTTCAAAACTGGTAGGTATAGAACTCTTAGATCATGTTATTTTAGCAAAAGAGGGGTATTATAGTTTTTCAGATGAAGGATTATTGTAATCTATATATTATAGTATTTTGCTTGTATTCTGATCTTTGACTATTTTCTCTTCTTCTTTGATCTTTTCAATTTTTTTCCTCTCTTCAGCTTCTTTCTTCTCTTCCTGGGCAATTTTTTCTATAGCCTCTTGTCTTTTTTTCTCTTTCTGATAGAGTCTGAATGCTTTTATATTTTTAAGATGTTTCTCATAACTTGAAGCAAAAGTATGTGTACCGTCCGGTTTGAGCATAAAGTACAGATAGTCACTTTTTGCAGGATGCATTGCAGCATGAAGCGTATCCAGTGTTATTGAACAAAGTGGTGCAGGCGGTAAGCCTTTGTGCTTATAGGTATTGTAGTAAGAGGTATCCGTTTTGATCCGTTCAGGTGTAACAATGGTACGAGAATTTTTCCCATAGTTAAGTGTCCCATCCATCTGCAGCCTCATACCTTTATCGAGTCTGTTATATATGACTGAAGAGATAAAAGGCATTTCCTTGGCAGCGTTACTCTCTTTTTGCATAATGGAGGCGATGGTCAATAACACTTTTAATGTTGAACTGTCCGGTTTTTGAGTAAAGTTTTCCATTTCAAACTTTAACAACATTGCATTTGAAAGAGAAAAAAGATGGACTAGGGTACTTTTTTCATTTGCATCTCTGGCAATGGTATAGCGTTGTGCAAATATATCTGATGCACCAAAGCGTGAAAAGGTTTTATATAGTTCTTCCAGTTTTTTTCTATCCAGTTTCATATCATTGGCAAGACGGGTCACGATCTCTTCAGAAGTTTCCCCTGCATACACAACAATATCCATAGTGTGATCTGTTTTTTTATTATACATATTTTCAAAGAACAGCAAACGCCCATATTCATTACGGTCCACATGATACCAACCTTTTTCCGGAACCTGTACAAGTTTTAACATCAGTTTATCGATAAATGTCACGCTGTAGCCGATCTTTTCCAAAGTGGAGACAACATCATCTATATTCGAAGAGTTAATATGAAAGGTTGTAGATGCATCTTTGCTGACGGGTATATAGTTATAAAAAACAGGAAGCAGAAAAATTACTATGAAGATCTCAACAAAGAGTACAAAACACCGATATTTAGCTGAGATAAAATGTTTCATTGGGAATTATTATATCATATAAGCTTTAGGTAAGAGGATTAAGGTGAAAAACTTGACTTTATATGTCAATCATTTTATAATAAAAATCATCTTAAAGTAAAAAGGAGTCGTAATGGCTAAAAGTTCAAAGAAAAAAGAAGAAGAGAAAAAAGCTAAAAAAGCAGCAATCAAAAAGGCTGAAAAAAAGAAAGTGAAAAAGAAA
>JAGGRU010000401.1 GCA_021159425.1 Sulfurovum sp. | reverse complement strand
CTATCTTGGAAATTGGTGCAGATTCCCAACTCTTAGGGATCTTTTTTTCTGCTACCAAACTTTGAACTTTTTGCTTTGCTGCTTTCTCAATTGTTTCTCTGCTCACTTCATTTTTAAGATCATCATAACGATGTGAGTGACCATGACTTTCATGCTTGTCTTCTTTTTGCGAGTGATCATGACCTTTATGGCTATTTTCATCATGGGAGTGACCGCTACCTGCAACTATTGTTGTGGAACTTAGTGCTAGCGTTACTACTGTTGCTTTTATTAATTTTGTCATTATTTTCCTTTATAAACTATCGTATGTACGTCTTTTTTGCATATCTATTTGAATATGGTAATGCGCAGCCCTATTAAACCCAAACTCTTCTTTATTTACGGTATGTAAATAACCGTGTAACTGCATCTTCATAGGAAAGATCATTTTCCCTGCACTTGATAGCTTGTTATTCAAATTAATAACGTTATTTTTAAGTTACACATATTATAATTATTTATATCTATTTGATAAAAAAGGAAAATTATGATAAGAATTAAAATTCAATACAGTGAGGCACTAAATGCAGAATCGTAAAAAAATCACTTCTACACTTTTAAGTACATCCGTAGCACTTGCACTGTTAAGCACACTTTCTCTGGCAGAAGGCAAAGCACACTGGGGCTATACTGGGCATGGCTCTCCAGAAGCTTGGGGTGAACTTGCTCCAGAATATAAGATATGCAGCACGGGTAAAAATCAGTCACCTATCAATGTAACAACTTCTCTTGATGCTGATCTTGCTGCCATAGCTCCAGAGTATACAAGTGCTTCAAATGAGATCTTGAACAATGGTCATACTGTTCAGGTCAATGTAGACGCAGGAAGTACGTTAAAAGTAGATGGCATTACATTTGAACTGAAGCAATTTCACTTCCATACACCAAGTGAAAACCATATAGACGGTAAATCTTTCCCGCTTGAAGCACACTTTGTGCATGCAGATAAAGAGGGGAATCTTGCAGTACTTGCTCTGATGTTTGAAGAGGGTGAAGAGAACAAAGCATTGTCAAAAGTATGGGAAAAAATGCCTAAAGCAGCCAATGAGAAGGGTGCATTAAAACTTGCTGACATTTCAGCAGCACTGCTCCCAAAAAACAAAGACTACTACCGTTTCAATGGTTCACTCACAACACCACCATGTAGTGAAGGTGTACGTTGGTTGGTACTTAAAACACCAGTGAGTGTCTCTAAAGCACAGGTAGAAGCTTTTTTACATACAATGCACCATCCGAACAACAGACCTATTCAGACTACAAATGCTAGGATGATCGTAAAGTAACCCTTACAGATCACTTTCTCGTGGATGTCATGCCGGCTCCAAGCCAGTCTTGCATACCTCCACGGTACCACTTTAGCTTTTCTGTTGGATAACCCATCTCCAAAAGTGTAAAAATCATACGTGGTGATTGGTTACACCAGGGACCATTACAAAAGAGTACCAATGTTTTAGCATTGGAGAAATCATACTCTCCATCTTTTTGAATAAAGACACCCAAATGTTTTAAAGCATATTCAAAATGAAAATTATATTCATCTTTTTTTGTAAAGTATTTAAACGGCATATTGATCGCACCGGGAATAGTACGGTAATTAAACCATTTTTCTGTACGACTGTCTACCAGAAGCATCTGGTCATTATGCTGCATCTCTTTAAGAAAATACAAAACTTCCAGTTCACCATAGGTTTCCAGATCTTTATCTAATTGCATAGAAAGAAGCTTCCCTTTGGTATGTACATAAGTGGATTTACATGCTTCAGGTACACTTTCATGTGCAAAATTTCCTGTCCAGAGCATTTCATTATTTATGGAAACTTTTTTACACTCATCAGGGATATTACGTTTGACTACATAATTATTTTTCTGTTTATCTGCCGTGGCAACAGTTACCATCACACCACTGTGTTCAATACCATTATTACCGGCAAGCAAGAATGAACTACATAAAAGAGTGGCAAGTGATAGTTTTATGAACATTTTAACTCCTTTTTCTATGAAAATATAGCTTTATATATCAATAATACTTATATACTATCATAATACTTATATGAATTAAATAGAAACTAAACTTTCTTATATAATATTAAAGGAGATGGGCTACTTTTTATCAAAATGGTAAATTGAATTTTTCTTATTTAATTTTTGATCTGTCCATCCCAGGTAAGATGATTTAAGATGTTTGCCGTTATCTGTAAACTCTAAAATGATCTTATGTACATGATCTTCAGGTGAGTTACATAGTTGAGTCTTCATATTGCAATCAAAGATGAGTTTCTCTTTTGTAGAGTTTTTAAGATCCATGATAAATTGTGGCTGATTCATTTTCGTACAGTAGTGAGTAGCCAATACCTGTGTACAGTCAATATAGTCATCACAATGGTACATTGTTACCATCTGCTTTTTAGTATCTAGGAGAAGGTCTTCCTGCAGAGTAGAGCCAAAACCGATAAGTTTGTAGGCTGTAGCAGTAGTATCTGTACCAACAAGAGGAAGGACATATTTATGTTTATATGATGTAGTACCTATCTGTTTTTCAACCGGTGACAATTTCCAATCTCCACCGAGTGCTGTCCTCATATACTCATACATATCTATGGGTTCTATCTCTTCTGCTGTAGTTACCGAGGGAAAGAGAAGTGTTATGATCGCCAAAGAGAGTAGTGTTTTTTTTATCATTTGTTTTTCCTTTTTAATATTGTGTTAGATTATATCGTAATATATGTAGTATGGAAAAATAATAGGTTCCATGTCAGAAGATATGGAACCAGGAAGATGATCAATAAATTATACGTTGTGTGCAACTTTATAGGTAGGATCATCTTCTTCATAGGTACAAAATGGACCGGCAGATTTAAGTGTATTTTTACAATCCTTAGAGAGGTGTCTAAGGGTAAGTTTCTTTCCGGCTTTTTTATATTTATCCGTAATGGCATCGATGGCTTCAGCACCTGAAGAGTCCATCACCCTTGCATCTTTAAAGTCTATGACTACCACTTCAGGGTCATTTTTTATATCAAACTGTTCATTAAATGAAGTCACTGAAGCAAAAAATAGAGGACCATCGAGTTCATATATCTTTTTTCCATTTTCATCTGTGTGTGTACGTGCAAATATCTTTGCATGTTCCCAGGCAAATACCAGTGCCGAGATGATGATACCTGCTATGACTGCCACAGCAAGGTCTTCAAATACGGTAATAATAGTCACTACTACAAGTACAAATGCATCAGCACGAGGCATATGTTTGATACGCTTAATGGAAGAGAATTCAAAAGTACCGATACTTACCATAAACATAATTCCCACAAGTACAGCCACAGGAATAACCGCGATCACACCGGAAAAACTTACTACAAGGATGATGAGCAGTACTGCCGCCGTAAATGATGAAAGACGACCCAGCCCACCGGAAGTAAAGTTAATGACAGACTGACCTATCATCGCACAACCTGCCATACCGCCAAAGAGTCCTGAAGTCGAGTTTCCTACACCAAGAGCGATACACTCTTTATTTGCAGAACCACGTGTTCCACCCATCTCATCCAACACAGAGAGTGTAAGCAAAGACTCAATAAGCCCAACCAATGCAACAATAAGCGCAGTAGGAAGAATGATCATCATGGAATCCCATGTAAAGAGACTCATATCCGGCATTACAAACGAAGGCATAGAGACATTGGAAAGATCTGCAAGATCACCTACGATCTTTGTATCGATATGTAAGAAATAGGTAACAAGTGTAAGCACTACAATAGCAGCAAGCCCGGCAGGTACAGCCTTGCTTACCTTAGGTAAAAACTGCATGGTTGCCATAGTAAGAGCAACGATGATATACATCATATAGTTTTCTGAAAAACTTGCAACTATAATATCCATCCAAGAGCTATACTGTTCGACGTTTTTAGGTGCAAGGAAAGGAAGCTGTGCCAATGCAATGACAATAGCCAAACCATTTAGAAAACCAAAAAGGGCAGGTTGAGGCACAAGGCGGATAAATTTACCCATCTTAAGAAGTCCGATAGCTATCTGTATAAATCCGGCTATGATGGAGCTAAGCAAAATATAGTGCAATATCATCATGGAGAGTGCTTCTTTTCCAAGCTCGGGGTGCAATTTTGCTGCTGCAAGTCCAAGACTTACAAAGACGACAGCCACAGCTCCTGTAGCTCCAGAGATCATCCCCGGTTTACCACCGATAATTGATGTAACAAGACCAATAATAAATGCCCCATAAAGCCCTACAACAGGACTCACGCCGGCAATGAATGAAAATGCTATTGCTTCTGGTACAAGTGCAACTGCAACGAGGGCACCAGAGAGAACATCATTTTTAATGTTTTGTTTTGAATAATTTTGAATGTTAAACAAGTAGGTTCCTTACAGTATAGATAAAAGTTTGGAATTTTACCATAATAGTTTATGTAGGAGGTTTATATTGTAGGTATTCGCTTATTTGTCTAAACCGTTTACTTTTAAAAGTTCCAATGTCAAGATCATAAGGAAATAGGAGAGTTAGAGATCATCCCTGTAGACATCTGTAATA
>JAGGRU010000337.1 GCA_021159425.1 Sulfurovum sp. | reverse complement strand
CAAAGGTGTGAATGAATATTTTAGGAATAGACCCCGGAAGCCGTAATTTAGGCTATTGCATCATAAATTGGGATGGTAAGAAATTTTCACTTGTTGAGGCAGGTTTGCTTAAAATGAAAGAAAAAGAGCTGCAGGCACAAATGATAGAGCTTGTAGAGGGCATAGACCTTATTTTAAAGACCCATAAAGTAGATGAAGTGGCTATAGAAGATATCTTTTTTGCTTTTAATCCCAAGTCGGTTATAAAGCTTGCACAATTTAGAGGAGCTTTATGTCTAAAGATACTTCAAGAAGTAGGTTTTTTCCATGAATACACAGCCCTGCAAGTAAAAAAAGCAGTGACAGGAAATGGTAAAGCCACTAAAGAACAGGTGGCATTTATGGTAAAAAGACTTTTTGGTATAAAAAAAGAGATCAAACCTTTAGATATTACAGATGCCATGGCAATAGCACTTACCCATCTTCAAAGAGTGAAAATGCGTAAGCAAGCCAAATAGTGCTGTCATAGTTTAATTTGAAAGAGGTTTTGCATTTTTCTTTACAGAGATCATGCGATTCTTGGGTAAAGTAAATGTAGCTTTTTTATGACCGGCAACGGATTCTTCAATAATTTTATCAAACATATATACATCATGTTTGAAATATGCCAAACCATCTTCTTCATATACTGTAAAATAGAGCATATGTACAGGCACAGATCTACGTAATCTGATCGTTGTTGGTTTGTTTGTTTCAATAATCCTATCTATGTCAGACCTTGTATAAGATTTTTTAGAATTAACAAGCAGTATATCCATGAGTTCAAAAGGTTTATCTACTCTCATACAACCTGAACTGTAGAGTTTATAGCGTCTTGTTAACAAAGTTTTATTATCCGTATCATGCAGATAAACGGCATATTTATTGGGAAACATAAATTTGATTCGACCCAGTGCATTAGTATCACCTGGATACTGTACAAAGCGGTAAGGTACGCGTTTGCTACTATGCATATGAGGTTCTAGCATTTCATAATTTACCTCTACCTCTTTTTTCCCTGAGAATACACGGAAATTATGCTCTTTTAAGTAGTCAGGCTGCTCTTTTAGTACAGGAATAAGATCCCTCTTTATGAGGTTGTCAGTGACTGTCCATGTTGGATTGACAACCATATATTCTACTTTGTCGGAAAAAATTGGAGTAGGTCTATCCATTCGTCCTACTACAATACCCATTTTCATGATCTTGCTGCCATTTCTGTAGTAACGTAGATTAAAATCAGGAATATTTACTTCAATATGTTCACTTTCAAAACGTTTTGGATAGAGTTTTGTTTTATCTAAATTAGTGATAATAGCTTGTATGTTTTTCTTTGCAGGCTGGTTAAGATAGTAAGTCATTGTTTTATCCACTTTGCCATCTACTTTGAGAAGGTAACGTTTTTGGTAAGTAATCACAGCTTTTTCAAGTGCTTTACCAAATGTTCTGTCCAGTGAGGCATTTTTTGGGTAATCCCCGGATATTTGTAAACGTTTTTTAACCTCTACTACACGACTGGACCAATCACCAAGTTTTAAAGAAGACTTGCTGTATTCTATTTTTGGAAATTTATCCATCACACGATAATTTTTAAGAAGTGTTACCAATTTTCTATATCGTTTTTCCATAGGAATAAGCGAAGATAAATAGCCACGGATATTTCCATTGACAATAGCAGATGTTAACTGTCCCTGGTTTGGAAATGCTTTAGGGGACATTTCCCAGTCTATTCGAATATCATCACTCCCTTTGAGTGCTTTGAACTTTCTTTGTACCAGGTTCCAATCTACATCACCTTGAACGATAAAACGTACCAAACGTACCATTGAATTGGTAAGCGCAAGATCGAGTCTTGCATAGACAGCAGCTTGTTTACCGGATGAAACACTGTTATTATCAAGATTATAGAGTAGTTTTTTGATCGCTTTTTGATCAAATTGTCTGTTTTTATAGTTAAACAGAGGGTCTTTCAGTGCTTGAATGAGTTGACTCATTTTTTTTCTATTTTGAGATCCTATCCAAAGAGGTTTATTGCCGGTTTGAGCATATATTTTTTGTATGATAGCTTTGTTTTGACCTTTAAGGTGTGTTTGCAATAAACCTTGAAGATCGCCGGTAATATTTTCCATACTTAGTGCTTGTGCATAAGCAGAAAAATGAAGTATTATAAAGAGTAAAAGTAATTTTAGTTGTTTCACAGGTAGTTTTCCTTAAGCATTTTTGTATTTTTTGTCAATCAGTTTTAAGTATTTTTGAGGTGTGACTTCTTTCATCGCCTGAGCAAGCCACTGTATCTGGAACCATGCTGCTCCGGAGTCTCTGAGATCAAAATAGTTTTTAAGACTTCGTATATTGAAAGTGACAACCATGTCAACTTTCCAGTTGTCAGAAACTACATGTTTAAAGCCGTCTCCAACGTTTCTTTTCTTTTTTCCCATTTGAAATGCTTCAAAGAGTGTTTCCGCATCACCTTTACAGTCTTCAATGAAAGGCAGAGATGATTTTGCTATGGCATTCGTGATGAATGCATGGTCTTTTTCATATTGAAACTGCAACTTGTCATAAATAGCTTTTATCTCTATGGCTAAGTACTTTTCATCTGTGATAACAAAAAGATTAAAATCAAGCAGTTTTTCCAAAAAGAAGGCAAAACCATCAGCACTTTCCAATGAAGCAACAAATGCATTGATCACAGATGACATAGTATATCGTGTAGATCGTACTGAAATAGCCTGAAGCCTGTGGCGTGCATGCTCTTGAAGTACACCTCTTGAAGTACCCTGTACCAAAAAGCTAAGTGTGGCATGCTCTATAATGGAGTGATGGTGGTGTACCCAGGCAAGGTTGGCAAGCAGGTCTGAGTCATCAATGTTGTTGATGGCATCTGTATCTAAATGTTCCATTGCCGTTTTAATACATTCATTTTCAGAATTCTCAAAACTGTCATAACAGGTACGTGCAGCTATCTCTGCTACACCAAGTCCCGACTGTTGTAAAAGGGTGACTTTCGGTTTTTCATATTCGATCTGGTACATTTCTATCTTTTCCATTTAGAACACTCCAAAATTATTTGGATACAATTATAGCAATATTATTTGAGGATAAGTATAGTGAAAGCAAACGAAAGATTTTTTAGTTTCGAAGAAGATTTTCGAGACCCCTATGCCAGAGATAGAGACAGGGTACTTCATTGTAGCTCATTTAGGCGTTTAGAATATAAAACCCAGGTTTTTTTAAATCATGAGGGAGACTATTTTCGTACAAGACTGACCCATTCACTGGAAGTGAGTCAGATAGCACGAACGCTTTCACGTATGTTGGAACTTAATGAAACGCTGGTAGAAGTCATCGCACTTTCTCATGATCTGGGACACACTCCTTTTGGTCATGTAGGGGGAGATGAATTAGACAAACTATTAAAGAATGACGGCAGACCTTTAGGATTTGAACATAACTTTCAGTCATTCAGAGTGTTAAGCAAACTGGAAAAAAGATATAAAGATTTTGATGGATTGAATTTGACTTTTGCAACCCTGGAAGGGGTGTTGAAGCACTCGTATCCCTATAAAAAACCTTTTTTAGAGGGACTTGATAAACGCTTTAATTTAGATAAACACCCTTCCCTGGAAGCAATGGTGGTAGATCATGCAGATGAGATAGCTTATACCTCTCATGATATTGATGATGGCATCAAATACGGGCTTATCTCTTTTGATGATCTGCTCGAAGATGAACTTTGTCTCAGAGTAGATGAAATGGTACAAAAAGAAGGTATTAAAAGATCCGAGAAGCTTTATAGGCATCGTTTTGTAGCAGGACTTATTAAGTTACTGGTAGAAGACTTTATGGAAAACTCTGAAGATGGTGTAAAAAAATACCGTCAGAACACACCAATTTGTGTGACTTTGGATGCAGAAGAAAAATTACCTGTAGGCTTTTCAAAAGAGACAGCCAGGCAATTAAAGATACTTAAAAAACTACTTTTTAACAAACTTTATACCCATGAAAAAATAGCACGTAAAATGTATGCAGGTAAACAGTGCATTAAAGGACTTTACAAAGCATTTAGAGAAGATGAAAACTTACTCCCTCCACACCAAAAAGAGTTATTTGAAGTACGAAGAAAAGAACGTGTCATCGCAGACTACATCGCAGCTATGACAGACCGCTATGCAATGAAAACGTATCATGAAGTGTATGGGCTAAGTCTATAAAATCTATACTATAGTAACTTTTGGGTATAATCCGCGAAAATTACAGGGTATCACATCCCATTTTAGGACATTTTATGCAAAAAATCAAAAACATTGCCGTTATCGCGCACGTTGACCACGGTAAAACAACACTTGTTGATGAACTTCTTCAGCAGTCTGGAACGTATGCAGCACACCAGCAAGTAGAAGAAAGAGCGATGGATTCTAACGACATTGAAAAAGAGAGAGGAATTACGATCCTTTCTAAAAACACTGCTATTACTTATGGTGATCACAAAATTAACATCATCGATACTCCGGGTCACGCCGATTTCGGTGGTGAAGTTGAACGTGTTCTTAAAATGGTAGATGGTG
>JAGGRU010000255.1 GCA_021159425.1 Sulfurovum sp. | reverse complement strand
CGACCTTCGGGTTATGAGCCCGACGAGCTACCAAACTGCTCTATCCCGCGACAGGAATTTTAATAAATCTTAAACGATTTATTTGGAGGTGAATTTTACCTTAACTTTCTTAAAGAAAGATAAAATAAATTCAATGGATGGGGTAGAGGGATTCGAACCCCCGAATACCAGTACCAAAAACTAGTGCCTTACCGCTTGGCGATACCCCAATCTTCACAAGCTGACTGCTTATGTGGACGGCATTATAGCACCAAATGTTTCACTTGTCAAGAGGTTTTTTAAAAAAACAGTAAAATTTTCTCTAAATGAAGTCGTAATAGGTATAATAACACTAATAATATGATTAATTTTAGAACATTTAGAGGACTGGATAATGACAAGTGATGCAATTAAAAGAGTAGAAAAAGCGATAGAAGATGTTAAAAGAGGAAAAATGATCATCATGATGGATGACGAAGACAGAGAAAATGAGGGTGACCTTGTTTATGCTGCTACTTTTTCAACACCGGATATGGTTAACTTCATGGCTAAAGAAGCCAGAGGGCTTATATGTACACCCGTAACAAAAGAGATCGCTTCTAAATTGGACTTGATGCCAATGGTTTCCAATAATGTTTCAAACCATGAGACTGCTTTTACTGTTTCCATAGACTCTGCAAATGCAGAAACGGGTATCTCCTCTGCTGAGAGAGATGATTGTATCTCTAAACTGTCAAATCCTTTGACTGTGGCAAGTGATTTTGTTCGTCCCGGACATATCTTCCCTCTCATTGCTAAAGACGGTGGTGTATTGGTAAGAACTGGACATACTGAAGGTTCTGTAGATCTTTGTAAGCTTGCCGGACTTGCACCTGCAGCAGTGATCTGTGAAATTATTAATGATGATGGAAAAATGGCACGTATGGATGACCTTGAAATTTTCTCTAAAGAACATGATATGGTCATAGTCTACATTTCTGATATTGTAGAGTATCGTCTGGCGAATGAGCAGTTGATCAAACGTATCTCTACTGAAGAGAGTGAACTAAGAGGGATCAAAGTCGAGAAAATGATTTACACAGACCACTTGGACAGAACACATACAGTGATGCAGTTTTACAAGTCACATGAAACTGCAAATGTAAAATTTCACAATATTGGTTTAGATATCGATCTGGTATTGGATGATAAACGTTTTTCTGCATTGAATAATTCCATAGATTATTTGAAGCAAAATGGCGGAGTACTTGTTTTCCTGGATACAAAAGTTATTTCACATGAGCAAGCCAGAGAGTTTGGTGTAGGTGCACAGATACTTAAAGATCTGGGTATTAAAAATATTAACCTGATCACGACAAACAAAGATACTGAATTTGTTGGACTTGCCGGATTTGGTTTGGATGTTGTAGAAAAGATTGAAGTGATCTAAAACTTTTACCTCTTCTGTTTTTGCCGTGTAGGTGGCTTAGAAATTTTGTTTCATAGATTGTGTGCGTATTCTAAAAGACATATTGTCTAATATGTTGTGTCTAAAATATGAAAATTTAGTGCGTATTAATGCTGTGATACAGGAGCTTACTCAGGAAATGCTTGGGTTTCGGTGTGAAAGTTAAGAAAAATAATTCAATATTGGTTATAATTAAACTATGAAAAATAAATTAGAAACTTTACTTCACTCTGAGAATAATGTATGTTTCGCTTATCTGTTCGGATCTTATGCAGATGATACCTTTACTGATAAAAGTGACTTGGATGTTGCCGTTTATTTAAAAGACTTTAGTTTAGATGAAAAGTTGTCATTGCATCATATACTTGAAAAATCTTTGCAAAAAAATGTAGATCTTCTCTGCTTAAATGAAGTAAAAAATATTTATCTATTGGAAGCTATTATTACTAGGGGGTTGGTTATTAAAGAATCAACAGAACGTGATATTTTTGAAGTGAAAACACAGCATTCTATTATAGATTTTAAATATTTTAGAAAGTACATAGATGCAGCATAAAATAGAAGCCAAAATAAAAAAAATCAGATATTATACTTCTTTACTTGAGGGGTATAAAGTCGACTGTAAAGAACGTTTTGTCAAAGATCCTATGTTTGAGGGTGCACTCTTACACTACCTTTACCTTGCAAGTGATGGATGTATATCTATAGCTGAGATGCTTCTTAAATATAAAAATCTAGGCACATCACAAAGTTATTTTGAAGCTATAGACACACTCGGAGAACAAAATATTATCCCTAGAGAGTTTGCTTACAGTTTTGCTAAGATTGCTTCATTTAGAAATTTTTTGGCACATGACTATGAGAAAGTAGATTATGTTGTCATTTGTGAAGAAGCTTTGAATAAACTAGGTGAGATCGAAGAATATTTACAATATGTGGAAAAGAACTTAGTGTAATATTTATGTTCTCAAATATTTTTAAGAATAAAAAAATAACCACCATTTATATATGGGGTATGTTTATTATTCTTATCTTTGTTCTTCTCTTTGCTCTGCTGCTTATTAATGATGAATATAATGATTTTGACAGAGATATTGCTTCTATGCGAAAAAATTACATCCATGATCAAAAAGAGATCATCTCGTTTGATACGAATAGGGTTATTAATTATATCTCTTATGTCTATAACAACAGAAGAGATCACTTACCCGAAGAAGCGTTAAAAAAAGAAGTATTAAATACGATAGAACAGCTTTACGGCAGGCAAGACGGTACAGGGTATATTTTTATTTATGACTTTAATGGTACAAATCTCTCTGATCCGCTTGGGCTGCATAATATAGGTAAAAATCTTTATCATTTTAAAGACTCAAAGGGTGTAGAGGTTATTAAAGATCTTATAAATATATCTCAAAAGCCAAAAGGTGGTTTTGTTGAATATATGTGGACAAAGCCTGTAACGGGGAAGGAAACAGCGAAAATTTCTTATGCCAAAGCATTTATGCCTTGGGGATGGATGGTAGGTACGGGTATTTACCTTGATGAAGTTGAAAAACTTATTTCAGCTGAAAAGTCAGAATTAAAAGAAAGACTTATTAAGTACATGATGGAGATACTTTCTTTAACTGTTATCTTATTTGGTATAGGCTTGACCGGTCTGGGGGTTGTAAATCATCTTATAGGCAGAGAGATAGATTCTTTTAGTCGTTTTTTCAAAAAGGCAGCGAAAAGTCATACGACTATCGATATAGATCAAATACGGCTTTTTGAGTTTAAGAAAATGGTGAAATACGTGAATGAAATGGTTGATACCATACATAAACGAAAAGAGAAACTCAAAGAAGTCAATTTAAGCCTGGAAAAAAGAGTAGAACAAAAAACACAAGACCTGAGTGAGCAGAACAAGTTACTTGAAAAAGAGAAAGCATTCTCTGAATCTTTGGTTAGAGCCCAGGACAGTTTCATTAAACACTCCATACATGAGATCAATACACCTCTTGCTGTTATTATGACACATATAGATATACGAAAAATGAAGTTCGGAGAAGATAAATATCTCTCAAAAATAGAAGCCGCAAGTAAAATGATCGCCAATATTTATGATGACTTGAGTTATATGATCAAAAAAGACCGTTTTGAGTATGAAAAACAGTGGATAACTTTTTCACTTTTTTTAGAAGGACGTATAGATTTTTTTGAAGAGATAGCCAAGGGGAACAGACATAAGATCATCTGTGAAGTAGAAGAGGGTATAGAGATCTATTTTTCAGATATAGAACTGCAGCGTATTGTGGATAATAATCTTTCCAATGCCATTAAATATGCAGATAAGAATACAGATATTGAAGTGAAGCTGAGACAAAAAGATGGGCTCATCGTTTTAGAATTTTTAACACAGTCAAAAATAGCAGATACAAAACGTATATTTGAGCCATTTCATCAGGAAGAAGAGAGACATGGAGGATTTGGTTTAGGTTTGGAGATCGTACGATCCATCTGTAAAAAAGAGAATGTGAGTGTCACGGTGCTGTCGGATGGTCAAATGACAATATTTAGATATAATTTTCCCACTAAAGAAGAAAGGTACGTAGTATGAAAATCCTGTTACTTGAAGATGAATTGATGTTACAGAGTGCTATGGTTGAGTACTTGACAGATACCGGATATAAGGTAGATGCATTTGAAGATGGAGCAGAGGCTTATGAACATTGTATCAAAGAGAGTTATGATCTGTTTATTTTAGATATCAATACACCTTCTTTAGATGGACTTTCATTGCTTGAAAAACTGCAAAAAGAGAAGATATTCGTACCTACCATTTTTGTCTCTGCAATCACAGAGATAGAGCAGATTTCCAAAGCCTATGAATTAGGATGCTATGACTACTTAAAAAAACCTTTTCATCTGAAAGAGCTTACCTTACATATAGATCGACTGCTTAAAATGGCAAATATAGAGTCTAAAAGTCTTGTGAAGATCTCTAAAATGTATAGTTATGATCTTCAAAAAGAGAGACTGTTTTTTGATAATGAAGAGCAATCACTGACACCTAAACAGGCACAAATTATTAACCTATTTGCATGTAACATTAACAAGATCGTTGATTTTGACATGCTCAGACATTATGTATGGGATGATCCGCAAATAGATAATGCTACTATTAGAGCTGAAGTACACCGTGTGCGTCAAATGCTTAAAGAAGACCTTATTGAAAGTCTTAAGGGTATAGG
>JAGGRU010000093.1 GCA_021159425.1 Sulfurovum sp. | reverse complement strand
TTCCAGATCAAGTTGATAAGTTCTGTGTATATGTCCGCAGAGTATGGCACCTGATTTAATGGCTTTGCACTTTTCTAAAAAATCATCTGCATTGATGAGTCCATGCAGTTTTGTGTCGGGTTCGCCATTTGCCAAACGGGGTGCATAGTGTGTCATGACAAAAAGGTAACGGTCTTTGACACGTGGATCCTGGAGTATCTCTTCGAGTGCATCCAGCTGCTCCTGAGGGATGCGTCCGTTAGAGTGCCATGGTATCGGGTTGGGTTTGGAAGAGTTCAGGGCAATGACTGCTATATCATTGCCGACCAGACGTATGAGAGGCCAGTGTCCGCCTCTACAGTACTCCGGCAGATCATTTTGCAGAACAGAGCAGAACTGCTCTGAAAAACGGTAATGGCTGTTTCCCTCATATACATAGATGTCGTGATTCCCAGGAACGGTCACGTAACATTGGGGAGGTGACATAAGAGGAGAAACAAGCTCTTTGGCAAGTTTCAGTTCACTCTCCAGACCCAAAGCGGTATAGTCTCCGGTATGGATGACAATATCGATATTCTGTGCTTCTTTAAATTTTATGAGGGCTGCTATTTTCTCTTCGGTATCATCAAAATATTTGCTTCTTCCTCTCAAGAGGTTGATCGCACCGATGGAACGCTTTGAAAACCAGTGTTTCCATGCCATATGACGGATCTGTAGACCTATATGTGTATCAGAAAAATGCAGTACCCGCGTGACTTTTTTTATTTCAGACACGGGCTCTCTTTTGGAAGGACAAGGTCAATGGCATCCGGCACCACTTCGAAACGTATTTTATGACTGCTATACGGTTCTCCATCCAAATTGACAGGGATGATCTGTTTAGATTCGCTCTCAATCCAAGGTGTTTGAATGTATTTGATGAACTCTCCTTTTATTGAAGGATTTTGGATTTCATCCAGAACCTGGGGAATATCTATGAGGTTAAATTCAGAGATAGAGATGATATCAAGCAATCCATCATTAATGAATGCATGGGGTGCAAGTACCTGTCCTCCTCCTGCCTGCCTACCGTTACACACAGCAGCGGCAACAATATGAAGGCTTTGCAGGCTGTTTTCAGGGGTGGTAATATGGCTGTTGTAAGGCACAAAATCCATGGCTTTTAGCACACCCGTAAGTGTGTAGGCACCACCGCCTAAAAAGTTTTTTAATTCTACAGGTGTTTCTGCTGTTATCTGAGCGCCAAAGCCTGCCGTTGCCATGTTTATAAAGTATCTGTCGTTGGCTTTGACAATATCGACAGGACTTGTAGTACCGGAGACAGCAAAGCGTAGAGCGTCTAAACTCTCAAGCGGTATTTGACAGGCTGTGGCAAAGTCATTGGCTGTACCTAAAGGGAGAATGCCAAGTGTAGGTCTCTCCTCTCTGGGAAGTGTTGCCATGGCATTGACCATTTCGTTGACAGAACCGTCTCCACCTCCAATGATGATCTGTTTTACGTCATTTTGAACAGCTTCTAGCATAAAACGTTCTACATCACCATATTCATAGGTGACACGTACTTGTACATCAGCGACTTCATTACGAAAGGTAGAGATGGCATCACGTACCGTGGGTAGACCTGCTTTTTTACCATTAAGAATGATCATTACCATAGTGAACGCCTTATTTTCTTTTGTTCAAATCTATCAGTGTGGTGATGATAGGCAGGATTTTTTTAATGCCAAATGCATCTCCTGTTGTAAAACTGTCTACTGTTTTTTTGACTTTGACTACCGAATTTTTGAGGTCTGTAGCATGTTGTTTGACTTCGTCTATGTCAGTAGAGACCTGATCCCAGGCAAAGTCACGAATATCTTCTATGGAGGCAGCTTCTGCACCTACGGTTTGTCTTGAGGCCAGTATGAAGAAGAGTACAGCAACGGCAAGATTCGCACCTGTCAGTATGGCTGCTGCTTCAAGTGGTGTGTGTGCAGTTGAAAGGTAGAGGTATGCTGTAATGTTGACCATCACCAGTGTGACCAGTACAGCAACCATTCCAAGGGCTATCCATACGGTCTGTCTGCTTTTTTTCTTCATTTCCAGACTTAAAAGTGCTTTTTCACTTTTGATCAGTAGTTTTATTTTTGCGTTAAAATCTTCACTCATAAGGTTTCCTTTATTTTGAGCTGAGTGCATGTCCAAAGGCAGCACCCAGTGCGAACAGTAATATTGCCGAAGTTGGCGAGAGGTTTTCATAATCATGTTTAATGGTTTCTACCAATTGATCCAATGCTTCTTTTGCATCGGTCTTTCCTTCTTCCAGAGAAGTCATGATCTCTTCGGCTTTCTCTTTTGCCTCAGTGATTTCAATCTGTTCTTCTTCCTGCTCTTTTTTTTCTTCCAAAGCCTCCGCTTTTTCTCTCGCTACTTTCTGCTTACGCAGCGTTTCCACCTCTTCACGAAGTATTTCGAGTTCTTTATGCATAGTAATTTTTTCCATTGTATGTCTCCTTTTTTTATGGGATTTGATTTAATAGGTTTTTCTCATAGGTTTTTCACCAAAATCACTTAACATGAGTGCGATCCATTCTGTCTCTTTGTATTGTGCAAAGAGAATAGAAATACTAGTCACAAGTATGAGAAATTGGTTAATGGACCACTCTTTTTGCATTAGGAAATTTCCCCTGTACATTTCTGTCATTAGAATAATACTATAGCAGTTTCTTCCATTTTTGTCTACCCCGTTTTATGATATTTTAGATAAAAATCTATCATAAATATCTGAAAAGGTTAATAGATCCGTTTTCAGGATAGACACTTCAAACATTACTTGCTATAATCATTAAATTTAAAAAAACAAGGATTCACATATAATGAAAATAACACAATTAACAAAAAAAGTATTGCTTCCTCTTTTAATGGGCAGTATGTTGCATGCAGCATCAGATACAAGCAGTACAAATGAGAGTTTAAGAACACTTCCTTCTGATTACAATATGATCGTAGCACTGTATGGTCGCCCCCATGTGAAAACCATGGGTACTTTAGGACAACAATCTTTAGAAAAAACCATTATAATGGCAAAAGAAAAAGCTAAAGTGTATGAAAAGGCATGGGGAACTGGTAAACATGTTACTCCTGGTTTTGACCTTATTTATGAAATGGCAACGGCTTCTCCGGGGAAAGATGGCAGCCATGTTCTTACTCTAAATCATAAAACATTGTTAGAGTATATTACTGCTGCACAAAAGAATGGTATTGTTGTTTTCATTGATGTACAGTTGGGTAAAAAAAGTCCTGCCCAGGCAGTGAAACCATTGTTGAAGTACTTGAAATATGACAATGTACACATTGCTGTTGACCCGGAATTCTCAGTTGATAACCTTACAGTACGTCCGGGTAAGAAGATAGGCTCTATTACCGGTCAGCAGATCAATGAAGTACAGCATATGATGAGAGATTACATCAAAGCAAACGGCATTAAAGACGATAAAATTCTTCTTATACATATGTTCACACAACACATGGTCACCAATAAAAAAGCCATTAAATATACAGACAGAGTACACTTGGCTATGCACCTTGACGGACACGGAAGCCCGGCACTAAAAATCAAAACCTATAATGGTCTTTATACGGATGCACGTGCGGCAAAAGTTGTAGGTGGATTTAAAGTCTTTTATAAACAAGATAAGCCTAGAATGACACCAAAGCAGGTACTTGGTCTTGAGAAGGTCAGCAATAAAAAAGTAAGAGATATGCCTAAGATCATTACGTATCAGTAAGCTAAGTGCAGGAACCGTAAACTTGTTTACGGATAGAGTTTTACCTAAACAAGTTTAGGGTTCCAATCTTCTCATGGGGTGTTTTCACCCCAACAAAATACAATCTCATAAATGTAACCCAGAAAATACCAAGAGTTAATCCTGCGACTATATCACTTAACCAATGTACATTCAAGTAAACACGTGTAAAAGCAATACATATCGCCCATGCGATACAAACAGCAAGTAGGCTATTTTTAGCCAAGGAAGAGGTCAGTTTTCTTACGAAAATAAAATACACCAACAACGATGTAGTCATGGTTAAGGTGGAATGTCCAGAGGGGAACGAATAGTTAATGACATCTATAAGTTCCGAGTGTGGACGAGTGCGTGCGACTATCTGCTTAATACCTGCAAACAAAATGACTGACCCAGAAAAAGAGAGAAGATAAAAAAGCCGTTCTTTATACCATTTTTTATAGCTTAAAAAAAGCATGACAAAAACTGCAACGATACTATTTCCTACCAGACCAGATAAATTTGTAATAAATGCAAGAATTGTAGTTAATGAAGGAGTTTGTATCTCTATTATATGTATATTTACCCATTGATCTACAACTGTAAGGTAGTTATCACTAGTCACACAATAAAGTATAAAAATAAAAACCAAAAGAGATACAATATTTAAAATAAGAAGGGTTTTTCTGTATTTATTTCCTTTAACCATCAATTAATCCTTGACTTGTTTTTCTATTATATCTTTTCTACTTGCATAGGAGAAAGTAAATGTTGCACCAAACAGAAATATAATGGAAGCATAGTATACCCAAAGCATCAATATCAACAAACTTCCCGCAGCATCATAAAGATCAACGATCTGGTTGTTACTGATC
>JAGGRU010000320.1 GCA_021159425.1 Sulfurovum sp. | reverse complement strand
ATTATGCAGGAGTGTGCAGAAACACTTAAAAAGTTTGGTGTACCTTATGAGCTTATTATTTCTTCAGCGCATAGAAGCCCTGAAAGAACAAAGAACTACATTAAAGAGGCAGAAGCTAAAGGTGCACAAGTGTTCATCGCAGCAGCAGGTATGGCAGCACACTTGGCAGGTGCTTTAGCAGCATCTACAACGAAACCGATCCTTGGTGTACCAATGGAGTCTGGACCACTTAGAGGTGAAGATGCATTGCTTTCTACTGTTATGATGCCGGCAGGTATGCCGGTTGGTACACTTGCCATTGGTAAAGCAGGTGCAGTTAATTCTGCATATCTAGCGATTCAAATTATGGCACTTGAAGATGATGAGCTGAAAGTAAAACTTCAGGAAGACAGAATTTCAAAAGCGAAAAAAGTAGAGCTTGACTCTTCTGAAATTGAAACAATTCTGTAAGTTCTGTAGGTCGGGGTGTCCCCACCCCGACACAATAATATTTTATATAAAGAGATAATAGATGAATAAAGATTCAATTACATTTAGTGATATGTTACTAAAACTCCAACAATACTGGGCAGATCAGGGGTGTAACATCGTACAGCCCTATGACATTCCATCCGGTGCAGGTACATTTCACCCTGCAACACTGCTCAAAAGTTTAGATTCTAAACCTTGGTCTGCAGCCTATGTTGCACCGTGTAGAAGACCTACGGATGGGCGTTATGGTGAGAACCCTAACCGTCTTGGGTCTTACTATCAGTTTCAGGCACTTATAAAGCCTAGTCCTGACAATATTCAAGAGCTTTATTTGAAGTCTTTGGAGTATTTGGGACTGAACTTACAAGAGCATGACATACGTTTTGTAGAAGATAACTGGGAGTCTCCGACACTGGGTGCCTGGGGTCTTGGCTGGGAAGTATGGCTTGATGGTATGGAAGTGACTCAGTTTACCTACTTTCAACAGGTAGGTGGCATTGCCTGTGATCCTGTGGCGGTTGAAATTACTTATGGTACAGAGAGACTTGCTATGTATCTGCAAGGTGTTGAGAGTATTTTTGACATTGTCTGGAACAAAAATGGTGATGAGGTAACTACGTATGCTGATGTGCATATGGAGAGTGAGTATGAGTTTTCAAAATATCACTTTGAAGTGGCAAATGTAGAGAATTTGTTTCAGCATTTTGAAGATGCTTCCAATGAGTGTAAGGCTTGTTTGGAGGCGGAGCTTCCTTTGCCTGCTTATGATCAGTGTATGGTTGCTTCTCATGCCTTTAATGTATTGGATGCGAGAAAGGCTATCTCGCAGGCTCAGAGACAGAATTATATTCTGAAAGTTCGTGAACTTTCTATTGGTTGTGCTCAATTGTATAAGGCACAGGAGTCTGAGCGTAATGCTCGTGTGAACGCGTAGGTCGGGGTGCCTCACCCCGACAAATATATAAGCGTATATAGATATATTTTATACAAATTTAATGTCGGGGTGAGGGCACCCCGACCTACAGGATAGATAAGATGAAATTACAAGAGATTTACAACTTTTTAGACAAAATCAGCCCCTTTGAATTGCAGGAAAAATGGGATAATTCCGGTTTGATCATTGGTGATATGTCACGTGACGTATCACAAATAGTACTCTCTTTGGATGTAGATGATGAGATGATAGAATCTACAAAAGAGGGTACACTTTTCATTGTACACCACCCTTTGATCTTTGGCAAACTGACACAACTTGATTTTGCCAAATACCCTTCAAATCTCATTGAAAAAATGATACTTAAAAAGCAGTCACTTATTGCAATGCATACGAACTTTGATCAGACGCATTTGAACAAATATGTATTTGAAAAAGTATTGGGCTTTACATTGGAATCACAAAATGCTTTTTTATGTACGACAAAAGGGAAATGGAATTATAAAGAGCTTTTAAATCTTATAAAAGAGAAGTTAAATTTACCTACACTTAAAGTCATAGGTAAAAAAGAGACCATCAGATCGATCGCATTAACAACAGGGGCAGGTGCTTCTCTTATGGATGAGGTTGAAGCAGATTGTTTTTTAACAGGTGACATAAAATACCATGATGCGATGAAAGCAATGAGTGAAAATTTGATGATGATAGACATAGGACATTACGAATCTGAACGCTTTTTTGCAGAGATTTTACTTGAAGAATTGAAAGTTTTACCTATTTTAGCTATAATTTCAAATTCTAAAAACCCCTTTCATATTGAAACAATATAAAATAGGTTAAAAAGTTCTGTACAAGGCTACAGAAATACGCTTAAACTCCAAAAGGACAGAGATTGAACAAACATTTAAATGAGCTAATAGAGCTTTCAAAAAATGATCAAGCGATAGACAGCTATAACCCTCAACTTGAGGCTGCAGATAAAAAAGTAGCAAAAGTACAAAAGAAGATCGATACAGCACAAAGTGAGCTTGATGAGCTTACAGGTGCTATTTCAGGAAATGAAGAAAAAGTAAAAGCTTTTGAAGAGCAACTTACATTGCTAAATGAGCAATTGGCTTCAAATGTTAAAAAACTTAAAGAGATTTCTACAGAAAAAGAGATGAAAGCACTCTCTTTGGAAGAAGATATTGCTAAAGAAAAAATGACTTTTGCAAATGAAGAAATAGAAAGACTTCAGGGCATTAATGAAACAAAAACAGCATTGCTTGATGAAGCTACTGAGAAAGTAAATGTACTTACTGTTGATTTTGATGCTGTTAATAAAGAAGTTTCTGCAGAAAAAGCAAAGATTGAAAAAATCAAAGGTGAACTTTTTCTAAAAAGAGAAGAGCTTAGCAGAAATCTTGAGCAAAAGGTGCTTTCATTTTATGAAAAGATACGTATCTGGGCTGGAAATACAGCTGTAGTTCCAGTTAGGAAACAAGCTTGTTACGGATGTTACATGAAACTGAATGACAAAACGTACTCAGAAGTCATTAAAGCAGATGAGATCTGTAATTGTCCCCACTGTGGTCGTATTCTTTACATAGAGCCTGTAACAGAAGAAGAAGCATAAGCTTGTAGGGTCGGTTTACCGACCACTTTATAGGTCATATTTTATGTAATGGTCGGTGAACCGACCCTACGCGAATGGAGCCAAAGTGAATTATTTGTTCTTTGTGACATATGCTTTAGTCTCTATCATTGTTTACATTATTGCTCTCCCTTTTTTAGTACTATTCTCTTTTAAAACAAAATACAGAAACTCAATTCCTGCAAGATTTTTTTTATGGAACAACAGACCTTTAAAACCTAACGGTATCTGGTTTCACTCTTGTTCTTTTGGTGAAGCAAAAGCAATTAAGCCTTTGGTTGATGAACTGCCTTCTGATGTTTTGCGAATGAGTACGACAACCAATACAGGGTTCAAATCTATCAATGAATATACAGAGCAGAGCAGGTATTTGCCTTTTGAATCTTTGTTGTTCTTTTGGATAAAACCTCAAAAAGCCTTGGTAGTGATGGAGGCAGAGTTTTGGTATCTGCTTTTTGCTTTGGCACAAAAAAGAGGAGCTAAAACACTTCTGATCAATGCCAGGATGTCTGACAGATCTTTTCCTAAATATCAGCGCATTGGATGGCTTTACAGACTAATCTTTAAACATATAGATGAAGTGTATGCACAAACCATGAAAGATAAAGAACGTTTAGAGTCTTTAGGGGCTAAAAATGTTGTAGTAACGGGTAATATTAAACTCTCAAAACTGCCTTCTGTGTCAAAAGAGTTAGGGAAACCATCTGGCTTAGTTGTTTGTGCAGCAAGTACGCATAAAGGTGAAGAAGGATTGATTCTAAAAGCTTTTGCAGATTTTAAAAAAGAGCAAAAAGATGCTAAACTTCTTGTTGTACCTCGACATCCTGAACGTTTTGAAAAAGTAGCTTCAGAAGTGGAAAGTTTCTCTAAAAAAGAAGGTTTGAGTTGGCACAAATATTCACAACATGAAGCTTTTGAGAGCGATATAACTGTTGTAGACAGATTAGGTGAATTGGTGAATATTTATGCCATTTCTGACATTGTTATACTTGGAGGTGCATTTGAGCCTATCGGTGGGCACAATGCAGCAGAAGCAGCACAGTTTGGGTGCAAGATCATTTCGGGTAAACATTACTTTAATCAAAAAGATATTTTTGATGCAGTAGAGGGTATAGCTGTAGTGGAAGCTTCAAATCTTTCTCGCAGATTGTCTCAATATGGAGTGTTGAAGCCTACTAGAATAAAAAGCAAGAGTGATATTTCAGCTATTTTAAAAAGTTTAAAAAATGTTCTATAAAATAGATGAAAACAGGGTAAGCATACGCATAAAAGCACAACCTTCTGCGAGTAAAAATGAGTTTTGCGGGATCTATGGTGAGGATGCCATTAAAATACGGATCAAAGCTCCGGCAGTTGAAGGTGCGGCAAACAAAGAGTTAGTAAAATTTCTTGCAAAAAGTTTTAAAGTTTCAAAATCTGATATAATTTTTAAAACTGGACAAAACAGCAAGATTAAAATAGTGGGATTTCCACTGACACAAATATTTAATGATTGGATAAAACAAAATGGCTACAGATAAAGCATATAAAGTATTGGCAATACAGCAAGGTATATCAAACAATAAAGCAAAAGATCTCATAGACAGAGGGCTTGTATTTGTTGAAGATAAAAAAGTAAAGATAGCACGTGCAGAGA
>JAGGRU010000258.1 GCA_021159425.1 Sulfurovum sp. | reverse complement strand
AGATATAATATTAGATAATATAAATCTATCTGTTCATGCCGGGGACTTCCTAGCTATCATCGGTCCAAATGGTGGAGGTAAATCTACACTGTTGAAACTTATACTGGGTCTTGAAAAAACGAAACAGGGAAGCATTAAAGTCTTTGGAGGGAAACCATCCAAGAACCTTTCACTCATAGGCTATGTACCGCAAAATACCAATGTCAATACCGATTTTCCCATTAAAGTCATTGAAGTAGTACTCATGGGTCATGTAGGAGAAAAAACACCCCTCTTTGGTTACGGGAAAGATGAGATAGCCTGTGCCATGGGTGCCCTCGCTCAAGTAAGTATGCAAGAGTATGCACAAGCCAAGATCGGTTCACTCTCCGGCGGACAGAGACAAAGGGTCATGATAGCCCGTGCTCTCTGTGCCCACCCTAAGATACTCATACTCGATGAACCCACTTCAAGCATTGACATTAAAGGTCAAAAAGAGATCTATGAACTTCTTAAACTCTTGAACAAAAATATTACTATTGTTGTAGTCTCTCATGACATCTCCGTGATCCTTGAATATGCGAACAAAGCTGCTCACATTAACAAAAAACTTTCATATCATGATATTTCCGATAAAAAGTCTACTTTCCATACCCATGGAGATGAAGAGCACTTTTGTGAGATCGAGCTGCTGCAAATGTTAGGTTCAGATGGTTGTGGGACTTGCAACACTTCCTCTTCGACAAACTCAAAGACCAATAATGCTGTATGGAAGGAGAAAAAATGATTGAAGCACTCTCCTTTGAATTCATTCAACACGCACTCCTTGCCGGGATACTTGTCAGCTTTGCTGCAGGAGTCATAGGATCACTCATTGTGGTCAACCGTATGGTTTTCCTTGCCGGCGGTATGGCACATGCTTCTTATGGCGGCATCGGTATGGCTGTATACTTTGGATTCCCAATTTTCTTAGGTGCCTCACTCTTTGCGGTGGGTGCAGCTATCCTGATAGCCTTTCTTACCATGCATAAAAGACATCGCATGGACACGTTCATCGGTCTCATCTGGGCAGTTGGTATGGCGATCGGTGTTATTTTCATAGACTTGACACCCGGATATAATGTTGATCTGATGTCTTACCTTTTCGGGTCCATCTTGGCGGTTAGTACAGAAGATATCTATTTTATGGCGATACTCCTTGCCATCATCATCTTTGTCATCACTTTTTGGTACAGAGATATACTGGCTGTCTCCTATGACAGTGAATATGCCAAACTTAGAGGTGTGAATGTAAGATTTTTCTATACGTTGATCCTCATTCTTTCCGCACTGACGGTTGTTGTCGCTATTAAAGTGGTTGGCTTGATACTGGTTATTGCCATGCTCACCATACCTGTCTATATAGCAGAGAAACTTTCAACCTCTTTACTGAGTATGATGATCATTTCAGGATTCATTGCCACCCTGTTCACACTTGCAGGTCTTTGGTTCTCATACACATACAACTTGACATCAGGAGCTTCCATCATTCTTGTATCTGCTGCATCTTTAGGTGCTTTTTTACTTTTTTACAGAGGGAAATAAAATGAAAAACTATAAATTGGAGATATTTATGACAAAAATCAAAAACATTAAAACACAGTGCAATAAAGCACTAAATAAAAGGATACAAAATGTCTAAAACCAAAAGTATAATTTTACTCATCCTAAGCTTCTTAGTACTTGGCTATGTTGTGTTTATGCAACGCTATTCAGATGTACAGATCAACAAATATGAAGATATAGAAGTTGTCAAAGAAAATAAAGCCATACAGCAAGGCTGGGTACCTTCAATCCTTCCGGAATCTGCCTATGAAATCACAGAAACACACAATTTAGATGCCAATACACTTTTTGGAAACTTCAAATACAAAGAGCAGGATGAAGCTGGATTAATGGAGCATTTAACTGTTAAACAGGATATGGATAAAACTTTAGAGTGGGGAGACTTTCTTTTTAAAGTAGATAAAGAGCTAAACTACGTCCAGTACAGGAATAAACCAAGCTCTTAACAAGGATATGATAATGGATAAAAAAGTACTTATTTTATGTACAGGAAACTCATGCAGAAGCATTATTGCAGAAGCACTGATCAATGCAGAGTTGGACGGAATATCTGCAGACAGTTCAGGGGTTAAAGCATCAGGCAGGGTCAATCCCAATGCTAAAAAAGTACTGGAAGAAGCCGGTATATGGAAAGAGTCTTATCACTCTAAAACACTTGATACCGTTATAGATAATGATTATGATCTGGTCGTCACAGTCTGCGACAATGCAAAAGAAACCTGCCCTATGTTTCCCAATCCGGTGAAGACGATCCATGTTGGATTTGAAGATCCGGACGGGAAAGCGTATGAAGCTTTTGAAGAGATATTAACAGAAATAAAAAATGAATTATTACCAATCATCACAAAGGAATTAAAATGAATAAGAACGTACTAAAAACAAATCAAGGGGTAAAGATCTCATTTACCGGTGCTGTAGAGAAAAAAAATATTGTCACAATGGTAGAGAACTGTAAAACAGGTTCATGTGAATGTATGACAGATGAGACAAAAAAGAAGATAAGCAATATGGAAGTATCGGGTAAAGATGGTGAAGTAAATCTAGATCTATCCGGTGAAGTCACAAAAGAAGAGATAGAAGCTGCACTTGCCCGATCTAAGGTCATTAACTGATGTTCTTAGCCTCTACCCTCTTTCTGCTTACCCTACTCTTTGTGATCTGGCAGCCAAAAGGTTTACAGATAGGCACAACAGCAGTCATCGGTGCTATTCTTGCCTTGATCATTGGTGTGGTAAGTTTTCAGGATGTCATCACTGTTATAGACATTGTCTGGGATGCCACTTTGGCATTTATAGGGATCATTATACTCTCTATGGTACTAGACGAGATAGGTTTCTTTGAGTGGGCAGCCATCAAAATGGCAAAATTGAGTGGCGGTAGCGGAAACAAAATGTTCGTGTACATCCTGCTTCTTGGTGCTTTGGTTGCAGCATTCTTTGCAAACGATGGGGCAGCACTTATCTTAACTCCTATTTTATTGGCAAAGATGAAATACCTGAAAATGAAACCCCTTGCCATCTTTGCCTTCCTGATGGCTGGTGGTTTCATAGGTGACTCAGCATCTAATCCTCTTGTAATCTCAAACCTTACCAATATTGTGACAGCAGGTTATTTTGACATAGGTTTCGTAGAGTATGCTAAAAATATGTTCTTACCAAACCTTCTAAGTATCATGGCATCCATTGCTATTTTGTGGGTCTATTTCCGTAAAGATATTCCTCTTAAAGTAGATGTTTCCGAACTTCCTGAGCCCTCTTCGGTTATAAAAAACCAGACCATGTTCAAGATCAGCTGGTTCTTTCTGGGACTCTTGATGGTCGGGTACTTCATAGGTGACTACTATAACTTACCTATCTCACTCTTTGCACTTGGTGGGGCATTGATCTTCTTAGCCATTGCAAACCATTACAAAGCAGTCAAGCCGATCATGACCATTAAAGCAGCACCTTGGCAGGTCGTATGGTTCAGTATTGGTCTTTATGTGGTGGTGTATGGTCTGAAGAATGCCGGTTTAACAGATGTCATTGCTTCATGGATCGAAGCACTCTCTCATCAGGGAGAAGCAGTTGCCATTATCGGAACAGGTTTTTTATCGGGTATCATCTCTGCTGTGATGAACAATATGCCAACGATCATGATCATGGATATAGCCATCGACAAAGTCGGATATGCAGGAAATGAAGCCCTTGTTTACGCAAACATACTAGGTTCTAACCTTGGACCTAAAATGACCCCTATCGGTTCACTGGCTACCTTACTGTGGCTTCATGTACTGGCGCAAAAAGGTGTGAAGATAGGCTGGGGAGAATATATGAAAGTCGGACTTGTCATTACACCGCCTGTTTTACTTGTGGCTTTATTGGGATTACTGTGATCGTTAAATAACGATTACGACCCTACCGTTTTTTCAATAATCCAACCAGCTCTCTGCATTCTTCATATTTACTTCCTACATCCACAACATACTTCAGGGTCAAAGGTATATTTTTCAAATACCCGTCTTTCCTGTCACGCAGATGCAAACGTGCAAAGATTCCCAATATTTTGATATGTCTCTGTAGGCCCATGAAATCAAACCAGCGTATAAAAGTTTCATCATCTGCATTCAAACCTTTTTGGTCTCTAAAGTAAAGCGCCAATCTTTCTATCTCTCCAGGATCAAACTCCACATAAACATCACGGAGTAAAGAGACAAGGTCATAAGTGACAGCCCCTGCCCTCGCATCCTGAAAATCTATAATGCCTATATCGTTTTTAGGTGTAAGCATAATATTACGGGAATGAAAATCACGGTGAACAAATACTTCCTGAGGTTGTTCAAGTACAACATCACTTATGTATTTCAAAGTTGAATCAATGATCTTTTGCTGCTCATCATTCAAAGTCAATTTCAAGTACTTTTCCAAATACCACTCCTGCATCAGATCCATTTCAAAGTTTAAAAATGCCCTGTCATAAAGTGGCAGATCTTGCGTATTTGCCTTTTGCATTTTAACGATCTCATCTATGGCTTTTTTATACAGTGTATGATAATTTTCTTCATTTAAAATATCAAAATAATGTCTGTTTCCAAAGTCTTCCAGTATTAAATATCCCAATTTAATATTTTTTACTATTATACGTGGCACACGCA
>JAGGRU010000367.1 GCA_021159425.1 Sulfurovum sp. | reverse complement strand
TGCATAACCATATGTACTCTATCTGTGTATCTAAGTGCTTTTTTATCTGTGACCATGTGCTCTGTAAACATATGAATAAGCAGTATTTTGTCCTCTTTGATGCCGTTTTCTTTAAGATAAGCACTCATCAGATCTTGTACAGCATTAATTTGAGTACCACTGATCTCGCCTATGACTTTTCCGGGACGTACTTTTTCATTATCGATTGAGAATTCAGGATCGACCGCAATATGTACATTATCGTACTTCAAGTATTTCAAGAGTGGTTTGACTGCCTTAGCGGGTGTCTTTTTGCCAAGCTGTACATCAAGGAAAACAACGATCCCGTTTTCTTGTGCGGCAGTAATATATTTCAAAAGTGTTTTTTCATTGAGTGTAAGTACATAATTACCAGCTCTTCCCGGATCTGCTGTTGCCAATTCATAAATGAGATCAAAGCCCGGAGTCACTTTTTGTCCATTGCCTAAAGCTTCCTCATACTTCTTTGCTTTTGCTTTGACTTGTTGCATGACATCCTCGAGTGAAGATTGCCCCAGGAGACCTAAAGATTTTACGTTTGGACGACCATAATAGGCTACGATCATATTGTAGTCCGATGGAAGTGTTCTTAAACTCTGCTCTGTGCTGTTTACATCTGAAGAAGCGTGCAGCATTGTCCCTATTAAAAATGGAAGTAATGCTTTTTTTGTGAATTGTGTGATTTTCATTTTACTTTATGTCCTTGTTTTTGGACGATTATAGCCAGTAATATTACTACTGTCTATCCGTAAAACAAATAAATGCAATCATTATTCTATTTCCCATATTTATATGCTCCGGGAAGTTTCCTTATCCTCATGCAGCCAAAACACGAATAGCTTATAACCCAGTACAAATACTACGCCACCGACAAACAGACCGATGATCCCGTGTGCTATCAAACCGCCTATAGCACCGATAAAGATAATGGACATAGGCGCTTCTACGCCTCGAGCAAGAAGAATAGGCTTAAGTACATTGTTCATTAGACCTACCATGATATTCCATATGAGGAATGCTATTGCAGGTCCTGTATCTGTGACATTGAACATATAGATAGAGAGGGGAATGAGTATGAGCAGTATATCTATCTGTACAATGGCAAGCACAAGACAGATCAGTGCCAATATGCCGGCACCGGGGATATCCATAGCTATGAAGCCCATACCTGCCAAGAGTGTCTGTATGACAGCAATACCCAAAATACCATTGACCACAGAGGTAACGGTATCACGGGAAAGGTCTGTCATCTCTTTCCCTCTTCCTCCGATAAAGCGGGCAAATACAGTTTCAGCTGCATTACGTCCCCCCTTCGCAGAGGCAAGGAATATACCTGCGATTATGATTGAAAATATTAACATAAGAATGCCGACTGCAGCTCCTCCGGCAGCTTTAACAAGCCATTTTCCCAGTTTTTTAATTTCTGGTTCCAATTCTCCCAGAGTAGCTTTTGGATCTTCTGATGCTTTTGTCCAAAATGTTGAGAGATCTTTACCGATAAATGGAAGATCAGCTACTGAATCAGGTGGAGGAGGGATGACCAGGGAACCCTCTTTTAGATCTTGCGAGAATACACTTACTTCACTCACCAATGCATTGCTCAGCATCACTGTGGGAGTGATGAGGAAGACCAGCATCAGTGCAGTAAACACAGTAGCTGTCCAACCATTACTCAAACCAAGTTTCTTTTGCAACCATCGATAAAGAGGGTAGGTACCCACAGCAATGATAATACCCCAAAGTATAGGTCCTATAAAGGGTAAAGCAATGTAAATACACCATGCAGTCAGTAAAGCAATGAGACCTATGCGAATGGCATTGTCGATAGTATTATGGCTTGAAGCCTGTTCTTCTTTATTATTCATGTAATTATTTCCTTTGGAAGTCAATTGTATTCTGTGAAATTTAGTATATGATATTAGCAGGAAAATTCTATTTTGTCTATCCGAAAAACAAAATTGATACAATATCTAAATCTTTTTGTTTTTAGGATAGACAAGAATTTCATTACAATGAAGTTGCCGGGGTAATAATCTATTGAATTAATCTAAGTCTTTATGGTTTTTAGAATATATTTTAACTAAAGGTCTGGCACTTATACCATGCAAGAAGATACTTAGAAGTATGGTTAGTGTAACAACGGCATATACTGTTTCGTGATCTTTGGTAGAAACTACATCATTGATTACGATTAAAATATAAAGAATAGAGGCTATACCCCTTGGTCCGAACCACCCCATGAACATCATCGTCGCAAAGTCTAATTTAGTACCAATAAGACTTATTGCAACCGGTATCATTCTTAGAACAGTTAAACTGAGTACAGAATAAATGAAGACTTTAAAATTCCAAAATTCAATAGTAGCCGGTACAAAGGCAAGCCCAAAGATCATAAAACTGATAAGAATTAATAATTCACTTTCAGACTCAACAAAGTTTTCAACATTTTCCCTAAGTCCTTCATTATAGTTTCCTAAGAACAGTCCGGAGAAAAATGCAGCAATAAAACCGTTGCCTCCAAAATATTCTGCTATATAATAAGACGATATGGCAATAGCAATGGGGATGAGATTTTTATAAGATGCTTCCATTCTGTCTTTCTTCATGGTTCTTACAGATGAAATAGCATTGACATAACCAATTAATGCACCGATAACAGCTCCAAAAACTACCTGTTGTCCAATATACATAAGCCATTGTGTATCATTGGAACCGGCTTTATCTGCTGTAATGATTGCCAGAACACCAAGTATAATGGGAAGTACAATACCATCATTAAGTCCACTTTCTACATTAATAGAAGAACGAATTTTGACAGGTATTCTTTTATCTGAAACAACAGCTTTTCCAAGTGCTGCATCCGTTGGTGCAAGAAGTAAAGCCATAAGTACAATATAGATCATACTCTCGTTTGGAAACATAGCTTGCCCCACTACAGTTGCAAATACAATAGTAATAGGAAGACCTATAAAAAGAAGTCTAAATGGTATACCCCATGCAGCTTTTAGTTTTTTTAAGTTTAAACTGGAAGCGTCAGAAAACAGTACCATGATCAAAGCTATTTCAGCTGTAATAGTTACCATTTCGGCATCTAAATGCAGCTCTACTACGGAAAAAGCAACGGGAGACAGCAATATCCCGATCGTTGTAAAGACCATAGGTCCGGAGATGTTTAATTGTGTAAGGTATTTTGAGAAATACCCATACCCCAATACCACAAGCGTTATGGTAATAATTGCTATATTTCCGTGCACTTTGAACCTTTAAGTCTATATTTGTTAATTTCTTTACTCTTTAATACTTTTTTTACTCACTGCTGCCCTCTTCGAAGTTAATAATATTTTCCCAACTGAACATGCCAAAAAGAATACGTCTTAACTCGATGAGCATAGGAATGTTATCTGAAAATACAGTCGTATGAAATGAGCTTCCCTGCGGAATCTTATAGCCGGAAATATCGTCTACTAGTTCCAGTTGAACCGGCACTCTACCATTCAAGTCATGCTTTGTCATTTCTTTCATTAGAAAACTTGAATGTAGTTGACCCTCGGCAACTTCAGAGAAGATCTTTACCACCTTTGCGTTAAATACTTTTCCCGGAACGGCAGGAAAAAATACCTGAGCTTCAGCACCAACATCTATGCTCGGAAGACCATTTGGTCTGAATCCTGCTATATAAAGCGGTTTGTCTTCCATAACAAAGGTACCTAAAGAGGATAATCTAAAGGCACCTGCCATCGTTCCTACTATAAGCCTGTTTTGTGCAATGTGTCCATCTGCCGGAGCCCTGACGATGGTGTTTTCAAGATTAAAGTTTGCTTTGATCAATTGTGCCTTGATCGATGAGACTAACTGCTCTCTTTTTTCAAGCTCATACAATGATCCGGCTTGCTTTTTGTATAATTTTTGTTGCTGACCAAGTCTAGTCTCTGCAAGCTTTAGCTGTGCTTTAAGGTCTTTAACCGCACTCAAAAACAGACTTGGGTCTATCTCGTAGATCGGGTCGCCTTGTTTCATTGGGCTCTCATCTTTTACGTAAACTTTACTCACCCTTCCTTTTACATTGGTTGAGATCATACTTGTCTTAAAATACATTCTCCCAGTCTCTGTATAAGGGTGAAAATAAGCCATGGAAATATACATCCATCCCATTAAAAAACCACCACCAAGACCTGCAGTCGTTACTGTCATAGCACTTATGGGAATTCTGAATATCTTAAATATGGCTATAGCAAAAGCTACATAACTAAGTACTAAAATTATATCCATCTACTCTTCCTTCTCTTTTGTTTCCAACACTTCTTCTTTTGTCTCAAATACTGATTCTTTTGTTTCCAGTACTAAAATACGATCTTTTAATGTTTGCACTTCTTCTTTTAATAAATTGGTATCTGAGACTTTTTTTGCCTCTTTGTCCGGATCGTAAGTCATCGCCCATATCCATAAAAACGGCCATAAAGCATGCATTAAAAATAAGCTTACCCAACCTGTTGCCGCTATGGCATCTTGATGAGGGTGATTTCTTTTTTCTGCGATTTTTGCCGGTATATCGTGAATAGCGATAATCCCGTAAACTAGTATGATGATAACTGCTACCCAAATACCAAATGTTACATATTCAAATGTTGTGTATTGCATCTGTTCTCTCCTGTTTTTTAGTAAATTTTTAACGAAATGGAAAAAGGTAATTCATCCATGAGGACATACGAATCAATATTT
>JAGGRU010000382.1 GCA_021159425.1 Sulfurovum sp. | reverse complement strand
CTCTAGATTCCATATACTCTAAGAAGTTTTGTTTTTCCTACCATAAGGTCTATGGTCATAAGTGCACGTTTAAATACCGACTCTTGTCTATACTCAAGGTTGTGCTTTTTACAAATATCTTTGACAATAGGCTGCATCTTTTGGTAATAACTCAAAGGCATATTTGGGAATAAGTGATGCTCTATTTGGTAATTGAGGAAACCGTGTGCAAAGTCTATGGCATCAGAACCAGTGTTATAGTTCACTGAACCCATGATTTGTCTCAAATAAAACTCTCCTGTACTTTTATGCGGCTCAGAAAACATATAAATATCTTCTGCTGAATGATTTGGAACGATAACCAAGAAAGAATGTAAATTGGCAAAAAACTCTGCTATTAACATGATAATAAAAGCATTGAATACGGCTGTTAATCCTAATGGTAAGAACAGTGCCGGGAAAACAACAAATTTGAGTAGTGCGTAAGGGAGAAGATACTCCATCCAGAGTTCTAATCCACCTTTTGTACGAGGGCTTAGTTCAAAATCAGTGATTTCTTTTTTATGCTCTTCTTTGAGTTTTTTATTTGCTAAGATCCTTAGTGTATTGGGTGCATAATACAGATATTTCCACATACCGGCAAAAGAATACACGATCACATAACGGATGAACATCGGTGTTTTTGACTGAATAAGCCACTGAAGATTTCTCTCCACATTGTCCGGATCATCATCTTCACCCAAGTGGTAGTGATGCATGATATTATGCTCATATGACCAAGCATCAGGTTTGATCCAGTCCATCCAGTCCACATAACGTCTTGCACCTTTTGCAAAGTATTTTTTAGTGTATCGCTCAGGGATATTGGGTACTTTATCGTATCCGCCATGCAGTATGGGGTGTGTGGTATTTGCCCATCTTGAGACATTCCCCGTAGAGATAAGAAGTGCCGCAACAATAGCCAATGGCCAAAATATATACGCAGAAAGTCCGCCAAGTGCAAGCTCAACAATACTCAAAACCAAGATCAAAGCGATTCCGGAAAAAGTAAATCTTCTTCCCCAGCGTTCAAGCTTTAATAAATGTTGAAAATCTTCTTCATTTACTGCTGGCATCGCCTCTTTTATAGCATCAATATCTTTTTCTAACTGTTCTTTGTCCACATCTTCATAGCGTGCGTATTTATGTTCTTTGTCTACTATGGCTATCTCGTCGATCTCTTCCGGTTTTTGTCCCATACTTTTATCCTATTTCTTATAATTGTTATTATTATATAGAAAGTTCATTAATCTAAGATTTAATTAAAAATTCGGGTATAATTTCAAAAAATATAAAGGAAGTTCAATGTGTGACTTCAATGCCTTAACAGATGAAGAAAAACTCCTTCATCATCAAAAACTATTACAATGTGCCAATGCTTTTGGTGGAAAAAATTTCTTTTTACAGCTTCTTGAAGCGATTCGTGAAGCAAAATCTCATCCTCTCATAGCAGGTAACTCTGAATTCAATATAGAACTTGGTAACATTAAATGGAATAAAGTCATCTTTAATGACAAACTCCAGCTTCTGATTAAAGCCCGTGTAAATGAGGGTAAACAAGATAACTTGCTTCCGGCTAAAGAGGAAAAGAACTATAAAAAGGTTTTAAATGTCGTTCGTACACTTAAGCCCATTGTTTTTCATGTAAAACCTGCCAATGAAGAAGATGGTTCAGGATTTTTCTTTCAAGCTTTTGATATCATCGATGAAAATACAACAAAACTCAACCCTGTGTTTGATGCTTTATTCTTCTGCTCGGTAGATACAGTCAAGAAAGTCTTGAACTATGAGCCAAAGGTCTAATATGGCAAACGGTCAAAAAAGAGCAGATATTAAGTATGGTTTAGATGTTGGGGTAGTACTCAAAGAAGATCAATCTACAGATAGAATTACTTACGGAAAAGTCCAAAAGATCCTTACCAACTCCCCTACCCACCCTCACGGTATTAAAGTACGCCTCAACACCGGTGAAGTTGGACGAGTAAAAGAGATACTGTGACTCTATTTATAGATGGAGATGCTTTTCCCAATCTTCTTAAACCCATTGTTCTAAGAAGTATTGAACGCCTGGCTATCAACACCAAAGTCATAGCCAATAAAAAGATCCATGTAGGAAAATCGAAATATATAGAGTATATCATTGTGGAACAGGGAGCAGACGAAGCCGATCACCTGATAGTAGAGTTATGCAAAGAAGCTGACTTGGTTATTACCGCTGATATTCCCTTAGCTGACAGGATCATAAATAAAAATGCCCATGCCATAGACCACAGAGGTGAACTTTACTCTGTGGACAACATTAAGCAATACCTTGCAATGAGAAACCTCATGGAAAGCATCAGAGAGAGTGGAGAAATGACAGGAGGTCCAAAAGCCTTTGGACAAAAAGATGCCCATGCCTTTGCAAACCAGTTGAATGCATTTTTAGCGAAACATTACATTGTTCAATAACTGATCTTCAAATCTTTATCATAAGATATTTCAAACAGAACTTCTATTTTTTTAGTTTCTTGTCCAGATAGTACTATTTTCATTTCCACTTGTCCATCTTTTAACATTTGGTAGTTTACTTTTTTATCTGATCTGATCTCTAAAAGTTTTACTTCTATTTCATCCGTAGTTGATGCAGGTATACGGTCTACCAATGTAAGAGTTTTACTTTTATCTGACTTATTGGTTAAAGTAAGTACAAAACCATCTTTTTTTCGTACTGTATCTCCAAATATGCCGGTTTCCCGATCTTTTTTGACAATAGGCTTACGCATTATTTTAATATCTTCTTCAATTTTTGTATATAAGTTATATATACCATCACGATATTCACCTACTGCTTTTTCATTTATAGTGATTTTGCCTGTTTTGATTTTCCATCTATTACTGTCTATTTGATACTTGGGTTCAAAAGAACAAACAGAAAATGCTCTTATGTTAAAGTACGGATACGCTTTTATTTTACAAGTTAACGGACTAGACCATGAAGTCACTTGAACATCTACAGGTAAACCACTGGAAGGAAGATTCAAATTATCTATCTGATATTCTCTGGCATCTATATAAGAAGCTACCGGTGCAGGAGAAGCAGCTATCGATGCTTCATCTGACATAGCCATAGCATTTATTTCCATCTTTTGCATCATTACTCTTTTTGAAACTCTTCTTTCTGGACGCGGTTCATATTTACTGACGGTCCATGGATCAAAATGTACAGGTCTTATATATTGATTTGCAGAACGGTAGTAAAACATTGCTTTGTCAGCTTTAATGTCTATACCACTTCGATTTACTATTGAGAGGTATTGTGTGACTTTAATTTCTTTTTCATTTTGCATATCCGCTTCATATGCAGTAGAAAAGGAGACATAACCATAAGGCAGAGTGAACTCCATTTCATTTGTACATATTTCATTAGAAATTAATGTTTGTTTGGAGGGAGCCTGTTTGTGAAAAGCTACTTGCTTCAACTTCAATTCTTCTGTAGCCTTGTTGGTTTCATCAAAAAGTTTAGCTTGCTCTTCACCTACGAGCTTTGCTGATTTTATCCATGCATTTGCATCAAATGATGTTGGCTGAGGAAGAGAAATAAGTTGTTCAAGCACTTTAGAATTGGATTTGATACTGTTTAATTTCTGTTCTGTTTTTTTCAAAGAGATCAACTCTTTACAAAGTCTTTTATCGTTGGGACAAGAAGGTATAACATGAACCCCAACAGTGTTTCCATCACATTTTGCTTTCACACCTTTTGTTAAACCTATAAAACTACTTTTGGCTGCATAGTTATAGTTGGCTTGATCCTGATAAACAGATAAAGAAGAGGCGTGAGCCATACTGCCGGTCAAAAGAAGTAAATTTAATGTTCTTGTCATAATATATCCTTTAGAGTGTTCAATGGATAATTATATCTTATTTACTACTTCCACTCTCTTTAAATTTAGCAAGATACTTTTCATTTTTCTTTTGAAGATAATCATAAATTGCTTTAACTTCTTCATCTGTAAGGTAGTAACGGGGCATGATCTTATGGTAGCTGTTAACACTGCTAATCATTGCAGAAAGGTTTTCTTGTCGTATATCCGAGCCTTTGATCACCTTTTTTTTACCATCAACATCTTTAAAAGTAACAATAACACGTCCTTCTCCCTTGTCTCCGTGACATTGGGAACAGCTTACTCCACGAGGATTAGTGTAAAGCATTTGACCATACTCATCATGTGTAATAAAATCTTCACTTGCTCCCAATAAAAGTGGTACAAAGACCAATAATCGTTTAATCACTTGACTGGTTAACTCCCCTATAATAACTGATTCAATTATGGTAATTTTACACTATTTATCAGTCAGACTCACTTAAGGTTGAGTTACATCACAAATAATGATATATGTAGCATACTATCCTACCTCAAAATCCTCTTCACCGTATCCTGCATTGCTTGTCTAAAAACATCATCCTGAGAGATCATCTTATAGAGTTCAAGTTCTGAGCGTCTTTGTTGGTTCATGACATCTCTAAATATCTTCTCGTATGCCAAATCTCTATTTTGGACATCTGGGTTATCTATATATTTACTTTGATAATCAGGGTGTTCTTGAATCTTTTTCGCAATATTTACAAAACGTACTCTCTGCTCTTCTGGAGTTGCATCCCATCCCTGGAACCACTTTTCGTTAAAACTTTTGATGATGAGATCCAAGGGATCACTTTCTACCTCATCTCCGTGTACACCTATTGGGTTGGGATTATGT
>JAGGRU010000050.1 GCA_021159425.1 Sulfurovum sp. | reverse complement strand
GTTAAGAACTATAAAAAGGATTATTTTTGGAAAGAATTACAATTAAAGCCTATGCGGTAAAACATAAACTCAGTATATTTAATGTGATGAAGATGGTAAAATCGGGTCAAGTAAAAAGTGAAGTCTTTAATGAGAAGGGTAGAGAAGTAACGTATATTCTGTTTGATGAAGAGACAGAAAAAGAGGTCAGGGAAAAAATAGTTCCGATGGAACAAAAAGAAGATCTTTTACTTCATGATGAGATAAAGTTCTTACGAAAAGAGATACAACTTTTGCGTGAAGATGTTGAGGTGTTGAAAAAGAAGATATAATAAGTAATGAAGGAGACAAAATGAAAGTAGCATATATTACAGATGATATCTATTTGGAACATGACACTGGTATGGGGCATCCTGAATCCAAACAAAGACTTATTGCTATAAACAGAGCAATAGAACCTTTACGTCATAAATTGTTGGAAAAATCTCCCCTTTGGATTTCAAAAGAGATACTTCAAATGGTACATTCTGATGAACATATTCGAAATATTAAAGTTTCAAGTCAACATGCTACTCCTATAGATTCAGATACTATTTGCAGTACAGATTCTTATACTGCGGCAGTTAAAGCAGTAGGAGCAGGTATCACAGCTTTGGATGGTATAAAAGCAGGAGAGTTTAACCGGGCTTTTTGTGCAGTAAGACCTCCTGGACACCATGCAAGACCTAACCAGGCAATGGGATTTTGTCTTTTTAACAACATCGCTATTGCGGCAAAATATGCACAAAGTATAGGATATAAAAAAGTGATGATCATTGATTTTGATGTGCATCACGGAAACGGTACTCAAGATACCTTCTATCGTGATGATACGGTTTTCTACTTTTCATCCCATCAAGCTTTTGCCTACCCCGGCACGGGTATGGAAAAAGAGAAGGGGGAAGGCAGGGGAAAAGGATATACAGCTAATTTTTTAATGATGCCCGACGGTGGAGATATGGAAGTACTGGACATTTATGAAAATGATCTGCCTCCATTGGTGAAAAGTTTTGATCCTGATATTATTTTAGTGTCGGCAGGGTACGACCTGCATGAGAGTGATCCTTTGGCACAATTAAATGTGACCACTGAAGGGATAAGGAAAATAGTACGAGTTATATTTGACAGTGCAGATGTGCCCACTGTGTTTTTTCTGGAAGGTGGATATGATGTAGATGCTTTAGGGGAGAATGTTAAAGTTACTTTAGAAGAGTTACTCAAAGTATAAGTTAACTTTTTCAATAATTTATACTTATCCTTATGAATTATTTAGATAGAATAAATTCATGAATGATTATAAAATAAAAAATATTGCCGGACATCTTGCTAAATCTTTTTTGAGTAATCCTCTTACGCCTGTATTGGCTGTAGCTATTTTACTGTTGGGGTATATTTCTCTGGAAGTCATGCCCAGAGAAGAAGATCCGCAGATAGAAGTAAGCGGTGGTTCCATCATTGTGGCTATTCCCGGAGCAACACCCAGTGAGATCAACAATGTTGTTGTGAAACCTTTGGAGCGTAAAATACGTGAGATCAAAGGGGTAGAACACATTTATGGTACAGCTATGAATAACTTCGGTATGGTCAATGTACAGTATTTGATCGGGGAAAACAGAGAGTCTTCCAACCTCAAGCTTTATGATAAAGTGATGCAGAATATGGACCAGCTTCCCACTGGAACCATGCCGCCGTTGATCAAACCTTTTGATATAGACATCGATGTACCTATTTTGACAGTGGCATTTTATAAAAACAATGATGAGAAAAATATACCTCAGGAGACGAGCAAACTCTATAAACTGATCCGTGACCTTCAACAAGATATCAATGCCTTGGAGAATGTTTCAAAAACAACACTCAAAGGGGTCAAACGGCCCCAGTTCAATGTACTGGTAGACTTGCATAAACTCTCGGGTTACCATCTCTCTTTGGGACAGATCGCACAGGCGATCAAAGCGATCTCAAGCAATGCACCGCAAATAGATACAGAGTCCGCTACAGGAAAGCTTGTGGTGTTTGGTGTGAAAAATGCCATTGATGACATAGCTGACCTCAGAGAGTTGATCGTTGCGCAGTATATGGGTTCTCCGATCTATCTTAAAAATGTTGCAAATGTAGAGTACTATTATGATATTCAGAACTATCGTTCCTCTTTCATTACCTATCAGGAAGGGATGAAAGAGGGAGAGCATGCAGAGGAAACGCAACACGAAGAAGAGGGTAGAGCACCGCTGTTCCGTAATGCCGGCCATCAGATCACTATGACCGTTTCCAAACTTAAAGGTACCAATGCCGTGCATATTGCCGAAGCTGCTATTGAAGAGTTACATGCTTCAAAGCAGGAGTTGCTTGATCATGGGATTGGGTTTATTGTAACACGTAACTACGGAGAGAGAGCCAATGAAGCGGTCAATGAGTTGGTGCATCACCTTTTGATCACTATTTTGATCATTGCATTGATCCTTGTTCCTTTCCTTGGATGGCGGGAGTCTCTGGTTGTCACCATTGCGGTACCGATGATCTTGGCAGCCACACTCTTCATTGCTTTAATGACCGATCAGACCATTAACCGTATTACCCTTTTTGCCTTTTTACTGAGTTTGGGACTCATCGTGGATGATGCCATTATTGTGATAGAAAATATACACCGACGTCTACATCTCAAAGAGTCCGAAGGTCTTGAGTTTGATGAGATCATCATACAGGCAACCGATGAGATAGGCCCTTCTACGAACATTGCTACCATTGCCATTATGCTCACCATGATACCTATGGCTTTTGTCGGGGGGATGATGGGGCAGTTCATGAAACCTATTCCTCTGAATGTACCGGTTGCTTTGGCTGTGTCACTGTTTGTTGCTTATGTTTTTGCACCTTACCTTGCACGTAAATTTATTAAATTTGAAAAACATGAGAGTCCCAAAAAACAGACACCGGATGAAGTACCCAAACTATGTAAACCTAAAGAAGAGGGGTCGCAATAATGGAAAATTTTGTTTACATGATCCTCTCCAGCAAACGCAATAAATTTATAGTGATCATGATAGTGATACTGGCCATGGCGGGTTCTGTGATGTTGATCCCTACCAATCTGGTTTTGGCAAGGATGTTACCGGGCAAGAGTGCCAATACGTTTACCATCTATGTCGATACGGCTACGAATGCTTCTGTTAAAGAGACGAAGTCTGTGACCTCCTGTATTGTCAACACGATGACCCAAGAGAAAGAAGTGACAGATATGGAAATCTTTTTGGGGCAGGGTGCGCCTTTGGACTATGCGGGTTTAGTCAAAGGGTCTGCTATGAAATCACTTAAAAATCAGGCTGAAATAGTCATAAACCTTACAGATAAACATGCAAGGGATGAGTCCTCTTTCAAGATGGTACACCGTATCCGTCCCATTCTTAACAAAGCCTGCGGCTCTTTAGTGGAAAATACTTCTATCCGTTTTACGGAAATGCCTGCCGGACCTCCTACGTTAGCAACCATCGTGATAGAAGTATATGGAAAAAATGATGAACTGATGCGTGAAGCGTCCATAAATGTTGCAGACATACTCTCTGACACGGAAGGGTTGGTAGACGTAGATATCATGCAGGATGATCTCTATACCAAATATGATCTTGTGCCCGATAAAGAGAAGATCATACGCAGTGGATTGTCTGTAGATCAGGTCAACCAGATCATATTTTTAGCATTTCAGGGCATGCCTATTGCAGTTAAAAATACACGTGACCAGCAAGATCAAATACCGATCTTTTTACGACTTGATCATAAGGCACGAATAGTAGATTTTGATACAGAGGCCGCGTTGTTAAATAAACTCTCTTCTTTAAAACTGATGAATGTCAAAGGCATGATGGTGCCTTTGAGTGAGATCATAGAACTTAAAGCACTACAGTCAAGCCCTACTATTTTTAGAAAAAATCTTAAAAATATGGTGACCATTACTGCTGAATGTGACATGGTATCGCAGGTCTATCCTCTGCTTGAATCACGAGAGATGATGATAGAGAAGTTAGGGAATAAATATGAAGTCTCCAAAGTGGAAGGTATCAATACTTTTATGTTCGATCTGAACCTTGTTGACAGAAAAACCGGTGAGAAGATGCTTTTACGCTGGGATGGAGAGATGAAAGTCTCTTTAGATACCTTCCGTGACCTTGGAGGTGCATTCATCTCTGCCTTGGTGCTGATGTTCCTATTGATGGTGGTGTACTATAAATCTTTTGCATTGAGCGGGATCGTGCTTATTGGGTCTTTTCTCTCTATTATTGGTGTCCTTGCAGGGCACTGGGTAGCAGACCAGTTCTCACTTTTTATGACGGATGTAAACTTCTATTTAACATCGACATCACTTATAGGATTCATTTCACTTATGGGGATCTCTGCACGTTCTTCTTTGTTGCTGATAGATTTTTCAATGGCTCTCATAGCTGATACAGGTATGGAGAAGAAAAGAGCCATTGCTATAGCCACGGCGACACGTGCCAAACCTATTATGCTGACGGCAGTTGCTATCATTTTAGGTTCTTTACTGCTTTCTACAGACCCTATATTCGGCGGTCTTGGTGTGGCATTGATCTTTGGATCTATGGCTGCGACACTGGTCTCCCTGTTCTTTATTCCGGTACTGATGGACAATGCAAGAGCGTTGATGCCTGATGATTATTTCATGAATCAGATCAAAGTGAAAAAAGGAAGCTGGTGTGTTATGACAGATAATGTGAAAGCACTGTTCCCACCCTATAATATGAGAAAGTAGGGTGAGATTATTCTTGAGAATCGGTATAGTCTATTTTTAATTTAGCATACATACCCGGAAAGA
>JAGGRU010000124.1 GCA_021159425.1 Sulfurovum sp. | reverse complement strand
TGCAGATGATGTAGGGGCAGACCTGTGTGTCTGCCCACGGGTCAACACACAGGTTGACCCCTACGAATTGGCACAGATTGCAGAGAATAAAGCTTGGCCGGAGTATCTTATGGAAAATGCTATAGTGGCCATGAAAGCTTTGGATATTTTAGATATTAACTATGATATTAATGATCTCCTCTCTTTAGAACTCTTTGGGCGTTTTTATGCCTTAACTGATAATATTCGTATAGATGTAGGACATAATCCCCTTGCAGCCAAAGCTATAGAAAAAGCGTTAGATGAAAAAGTTGTGCTTATATACAATAGCCTTGATGATAAAGATTATGAAGAGGTTTTACGTATTTTAAAACCTAAAGTGAAACGTGTAGAGATCATTCCTATTGAGTCTCAAAGAGCAACAACTCTTGAAGCCATAGAAAAAGCACTTGACAAAGTAGGGATCGAATACAACTACTTTGACAAGAAAATAGACAAAGATGAACACTACCTGGTATTTGGTTCATTTTATGTTGTGGAAGCGTTTTTAAAACAGGTCGATGAACCGACCCTACGAAATAATAAAATTTAAAACCTGTAGGGTCGATTTATCGACCAATACTTTAAATAGAATAGATAGAGAGAGAAAAAATGTACCAAAGTAATACTTACCAATACTTAGAAGAGCTCAAAGAAGAAAAACTTCTCATTTGCAAAGATGATAAAGAAGCAATACAAATACGGGATGTGGCCGTCCTTCTTGGATTTGATACTTTTGTCTTACCAGATATCCGTGTGAGCGTAGGTGAAGACTTGCGTTCGTATGGTGAAGATATACAGGAGCTGTTTACACAACTTTCCTCTTACCATATGAGCAAGAAGAAAAAAGTACTTATTTCTCCTCTGAGAACCCTGCTTATACCTTTCCCTAAACCGGAATTATTTTCTATGAAAATATTAGAGTTTGGAGATACACTGAATTTAAAAGAGCTGAAAGATACGCTTTATTTCTGGGGGTATCATTTTGTTGACATTGCTGCACAAAAAGGAGAAGTCTCTTTTCGTGGAGATATTATAGATATCTATCCTATTCATGTTGACAAACCGTACCGTATCTCTCTTTTTGACGAAGAGGTTGAAACGATCCAGTATTATGATGAAGGTACGCAAAAAAGAGTGCCTGAAGAATTGGAATCTTTGGAAATAACACCTGCGTTTTTAGCTTTAGATAAAACGCAATACGAAACTCTGAAGAACAGATGTGAACGCAGTAGCTATGATACCTTTGTAAAAGATGTAGATTCACTTGGTTTGTGGCACTTGGATGATCTTGGAGAGAGTGCTTTAAAACTCTTTGATGCTGTTTGGGCGAGTGACCTGGATGAAGAACTTCAAGAAATTTATGAACTTACAGAACCACTGGTACCGAGAAAAGAATTTCTGTTGTCATCTATTCCTGAAGGTAACAAATACCGTGACCTGGAAGCAGTCAACCCAAACAAACTATTAGCGTCTCACAAAGACAAAAAAATTACTATCATTGCTAAAAATGAGAGTATTGTACGCGGATCGGAATTGGACTCTTTTGAGAATATTGAGTTTGTCTACCAGGATGGGATTGTCAATATTTTAGGTGCAGATAGACTTATTTTATCGTTGAATAAGCCTATTAAGCGTAAACGGGTGAAGAAAGCCAGTATTATTTTAGATGAGTTGAAACCGGGTGATTATGTGGTACATGAAAATCATGGGGTGGGTAAATTTAAAGGCATAGAAAAACGGGAAATATTGGGCTCTATGAGTGAGTTTGTAGTGATGCATTATCAAAATGAAGATGCATTGCTTATCCCGGTTTCCAATCTTGAAACCATAGACCGTTATGTAGCTGAAGGTGGTTCATTGCCTGTGCTTGACCGTATGGGGAAAGCCAGCTTTAAAAAACTAAAAGCCAAGGTTAGAGAGAAGCTTTTTGCCATTGCATCGCAGATCATCAACCTTTCTGCACAACGTCACTTAAAAAAAGGCATAAAATTAGTGAGTAGTGAGCAGGTAGCAGGTAGTAGTGAAGAGCGAGAGTTAGGTTTAAAGATTGCTACCGAACATCAAATATTCTTTTCTGAAGCGGGGTTTGTACATACGGAAGATCAGGAACGTGCCATTAATGATATGTTAAATGATATGAGCTCCGGTAAAATGATGGACAGACTGCTCTCGGCCGATGTTGGTTTTGGTAAAACGGAAGTAGCGATGAACGGGATGTTCATAGCAGTGAAGAACGGTTATCAGGCGATGATGATCGCACCAACTACCCTGCTTTCTTCTCAGCACTTTAAGTCTTTAAAAGAGCGTTTTTATGAACATGGCATCAAAGTAGGAAAATTGGACAGGTTCTCTACTTTAAAAGAGAGAAACGGGACATTGAAAGCACTGGAAGAGGGTAGGTTGGATGTGGTAGTCGGTACCCATGCTTTGCTCAAAGCGAAGTTTAAAAACCTTGCTCTTGTCATTATTGATGAAGAGCATAAATTTGGTGTGAAACAGAAAGAGACACTTAAAGAGATAGCGATAGATGTACACCTTTTATCAATGTCTGCAACACCCATTCCACGATCTTTGAATCTTGCTTTGTCAGATATAAAAAGTTTTTCTGAAATTCTTACTCCACCTACAGAACGTCAGGGAGTAAGAACTTTTGTAAAGTCATATGATGATAAAGTCATCAAAGAGGCGATTTTACGTGAAATGCGTCGCGGAGGGCAGACTTTTTATGTCTTTAACTCTATTGCAGGAATAGAAGCAAAGAAAAAAGTATTGTTAGAGATCTTGCCTAAACTTCGCATCGCAGTACTGCACTCAAAAATTTCAGCCAAAGAGACAGAAGATGAAATGATGCTCTTTGAAAATGGTGAGTATGATGTACTGCTCTCCACTTCCATCGTAGAGTCAGGCATACACATGCCTCATGCCAACACCATGATAGTGGATGGTGCAGACAACTTCGGTATCGCAGACTTACATCAGTTACGTGGACGTGTCGGGCGTGGAGGAAAAGAGGGGTATTGTTATTTCATGGTGACAGATAAAGAGCGTTTGACAGACAATGCTAAACGCAGATTGTTGGCTTTGGAATCACATTCAGACTTAGGCTCCGGTGCCGTTCTTGCTTTCCATGACCTTGAAATTCGTGGTGGAGGAAACATCATCGGGGAAGCACAATCCGGACATATTAAACAGATAGGGTATTCACTTTACCTTCGGATGCTGGAAGATGCCATTAAAGAGCTTAGCGGACAGGACAAAGAAGTAGCCCAAAACATCGATATGAAACTCTCGGTTGATGCCTACTTGAATGAAGAACTCATAGAAGAAGACAGACTCAGACTTGAACTTTACCGTCGTCTTTCTCTTTGTGAAACAACAGGTGAAGTGTACGAAATAGAGTCGGAAATTGCAGACCGTTTTGGTAAACTCGACACGATCACCAGACAGTTCATAGATGTGATCGTCATGAAGGTTTTAGCAAGAGAAAAAGGTATATCAAAAGTTTCATCTTATGGTGAAAACGTATTTATTGAGTTCAGAGAAGAGGGTAAAGAGAGAGTGGTCTTAAAGTCAAGATCTAAAGATGACGATGATATTATTGCCACTGCAATGGGGTTTTTGAAGAAGTAAATTATATTTTATATTCTGATTAATCAGAACCCTTCTATTTAACTTCAATTAACCTCGATTAAGTAAACTCTTTTTAATAAAAACATTCAGGAGAGAAACTTGAGTCAAATCATACAAAATATTAAAACAGAAATAGCTAAAGTGCTTGTCGGTCAGGACAAGATGGTTGAAGGATTGCTCGCAGGTCTGCTTTGTCGTGGACACATACTGCTTGAAGGTGTACCGGGGCTTGCAAAGACCACAGCGGTTAACGCACTGGCAAAAACACTTGGGCTGGACTTTAAACGGGTACAGTTTACGCCTGACCTGCTTCCTTCAGATATTATCGGTACTGAAATTTATGACCCTTCCAATAACTCATTCAAAATTAAACACGGACCGGTTTTTACCAACCTTTTACTGGCAGATGAAATTAACCGTGCCCCTGCCAAAGTACAGTCTGCATTGCTTGAAGTCATGCAGGAGAGACAAGTCACTATTGGTGATGAAACTTTTAAAATAGACCTTCCTTTTCTTGTTATGGCAACACAGAACCCGGTAGAACAAGAGGGTGCGTACGAACTTCCTGAAGCACAACTTGACAGATTTATGATGAAAGTGGTTGTAGGCTATAACACCAAAGAAGAAGAACTTGAAATTGCAAGACGAGTGGCAAATAACTCTTTTGAAGAGATCCAGCAAGTAGCAACAAAAGAAGATCTTGAAACCATTCGTAAAGAAGCACTTGAAATACACATGGATGAAGAGATAGAACGATATATCATCGAATTGGTAGCTGCAACACGTGACCCGAAAGCGTATGGACTTGAAGAGCTGGATGCCTATATAGAATATGGTGCAAGCCCTCGTGCGAGTATCGATATGTATAAAGCCTCACGTGCCATTGCCTACCTTAAAGGACAGGATTATGTTTCGCCTATAGAGATAGCGTATATTGCAAAAGAAATTCTTCGTCATAGAATCATTTTGAGTTATGAAGCACAGGCTGAAGATGTAACGCAAGATATGATCATTGAGAAGATTTTGGCAGCGGTTCCGATTCCGTAATTTACTTGGAACCGTGCAACTTGTTCACGGACAAACGTAAGTTTGAACATCAAAGTGTTTTGCCTAAACAAGTTTAGGGTTCCTTGTTTGAGGAAGTACGATTGCCCTAAACAAGTTTAGGGTTCCGGAAGAGCATTGGAACCGTGCAACTTGTTCACG
>JAGGRU010000113.1 GCA_021159425.1 Sulfurovum sp. | reverse complement strand
GTATTATTGGGTGTTTTGGCAGTAGGCTTTCTTAGTAGTGCATCTTTCGCTGCAGAAAGTGACTCAAAAAAGCATGAACTGGATGTTTATTATCCAGGGACAGAAGAACTTGCACCTGATGAGATGCGGGTAGTTGCCTGTGGTACGGGTATGCCAAGTCCACGTCCAAAACAAGCAGCAGCATGTTGGCTGGTTGAACTTGGAAATGGAGATAAATTCCTCTTTGATATAGGTGCAGGTTCTCATGAACGTATTGCAGCACAGAGAATTCCTTATGACCTCATAGATAAGGTTTTTCTCGGTCACCTTCATGTAGATCACTTTGGTGACCTTGGTAGTTTTTGGCTAGGTGGAACGACGATGAACCGTCTTACTCCTCTTCGTGTATGGGGCCCAAGTGGTCCTACTCCTGAGTTGGGAACGGATTACGCATTAGATTTAATGAAGAAAATGTATGTTTGGGATATTGCAACCAGAAAAGATTTGATTGACATGCGTGGAGGAGTTATGGATGTAACGGAGTTTGACTATAAAGCTGTTAATAAGATCATTTTTCAAGAGAATGGGGTGACCATTAGATCGATTCCTGCTATTCATGGTATAGATGGTGCGGTAAGTTTTATCTTAGAATGGAATGGACTAAAATTATCATATTCTAGTGATACCGCTCCAAATAAATGGTGGTTAAAATATACGAAAAATTCTGATATTTCTATTCATGAAAGTTTCTTACCGCCAAGTCTAATGGTTACAAAAATGAAATTCACACCAAAAGAAGCACTTATTGTTAGTACTATTGCACATACTTCTCCACAACAGTTTGGTAAATTGATGTCACTGACAAAACCACGTTTAGCTGTTGGTTATCACTTTCAAAATGACTTTGATACTCAGCCTATTATGCTAGAAGAGACACGTAAAGTTTATGATGGACCACTTGTATTTGCTCAAGATTATACGGTATTTAATATCACCAAAGATCGTATTCGAGTACGTGAGTCTGCTATTGATGAAGCTATTTTTCCTGAACCTGCAATGAAGGAAAAGATAGAAGTTCCACCACTGACAAAACCACCATTTTCCAAATATATTTCAGACGGTGTTGAAGCATTTCCAGAAGTTGTTGGTCCAATATGGGATAAGATCAATAAACAATATGGTACAAATTATACACTAGACGATATATAGATATAGTAATATCCCTTTAATGGGGTATTTACTACTTTATTCTAATCATATCCGTGTTAGTATTTCCTCTTAACATCAAGGTATAGTATTGAAATCAACTTTAACATCTCTTCTATTTACTGTTCTTCTGTTTTTTAACAACCTTCAAGCCGATGCCCTTATGGTTAATAATTCCGTGCAGGCCTCAAGTATTATCCAATTTTATATTGAAGAAGATGGTATTCACGTTGAACTTGAGATAGGTATGGACTCACTTAATGCATTTAAAAATCTTTTGCCCAATGAGATATATACGTATTATGGTTTTGGGGAAGAGCCTTTTGCTCAACGACAAAAACATTTTTTTACCAATGAGTTAGCCATCTTAACAAAGGACGGCAAACCTTTAGAAGGAAAAATAGTAGGTATCGGACCATCTAAGCGAACATTACGTGATAAGATCAACGGCACAGCACTTCCAATACAAGATAAAGCACCAGATATCATCAGAGTACGCTTGAAATACAGTTTTAATAAGAGTGAACTGCCTACGCAGTTAAAGTTGCTAACACCCCCAGCAAAAAATATTGGTTTTGTTATGTACCATAAGGGTGTGGCAGTGAATGATTTTCGCTTTCTTGTCTCTGGACATACTTTGTTTCTTGACTGGAAAGATCCTTGGTACAGTGCATATAAGTCTCGGACTTTACAACGTCAATATAACGCAGCAATGAGTGGTTTTATTTATATAGAACCATTTGAAGTTAGAAAAGAGATCATTGTTCGTCCTAAAGATATACAGCGTTGGATAGATCTGGGTCTTAAAGATAAAAAGATCATATCTGTTGCCAGGCAAGAAGAGATAAAAAATAAAATTGCTACTTTCTTATCGAAACATCACCCTCTTAGTATAGATGGAAAACCGGTTCAAGGGATACTTGATAGTGTTAATTTTCTGGAACGTACCTTAAATAGTTCCCGTGTTATTGATCCTGCCATACCTCTTGATATAAATTCTGCAATTGTAGGCGTTATCTTTATTTACCCTCAAAAAGGACTTCCTCAAAATGTTGTAATGAAATGGGATTTATGGGATGATCGTATTACTCAAGTACCTACCTCTGCTGTTGATGAAGCAGGTCCTTTAAAGTCTATATTGGATCCAGACTGGGATGAGCTTAAATGGGAGAACTTTTTAACAAATCCTACAATGCCAACACTTTTAGAAGTAGTAAAGCCAGCAGCACAATGGAAGGTAATACTTTTCTACATCTTCCCAGTTTCCGTTCTATTTACTATACTTTTTCTTTTATGGTTAGCTCTTAATTTTAAGAAGAAAAAAACATTGATCTTCCCAGCTCTATTTAGTCTCTTTTTTTTAGTACTTAGTGTCACGGCAATGCAGCTGGGCAGTTCAAAAATACCTGCCAATGATAATGCAAAGGCTATTGTTGCTAATCTTTTACATAATGTTTACCGCGCTTTTGATTATAGAGAAGAGAGTGAGATATATGATGTACTTGCCCGTTCTGTGGGTGAGGAACTACTTACAGATATTTACCTTAGTACACGTCGTAGTCTAGTGATCAAGAAGCAAGGAGGTGCTCAAAGTAAAGTCAAAGATATATCTTTAGAAGAGCTCACTATCAAAGCAAGTGATGAAGACAATAGCTTCATCGCAGAAGCAACTTGGACGGTAAACGGTTCGGTTGGTCATTGGGGACATATACACCAACGCTCAAACCGCTATGAAGCGGAATTTGTGATTGGGTCAGTTGACAATGTCTGGAAGATAAAAACAATGAAGGTCTATAATGAAGAGAGAATCAAATAGCCATGATCCGTATCGATAATCTTCACTTTAGCTATCCTGATGGAAACTTTCATTTAGACATCTCTGAACTGTCCATAAAGCAAGGTGAGAGTATCGCTATCATTGGACCGAGTGGTTCAGGTAAGACGACTCTCTTAAACTTGATATGTGGTATCAGTCGACCTCAAAGAGGTGATATTTTTATTGATGATCTCTCCATTAACACACAAAGTGAAAAAGCACTGCGCCAGTACCGTATTGCGCATATCGGTATGGTCTTTCAATCCTTTGAATTGCTTGAATATCTGAATGTCTTAGATAATATTCTTTTGCCATATCGGCTTGACAAAACCCTTCGTATTGAAAAAGAGACTGTGATACGGGCTGAAGATATAGCTAAGACATTCAGTATGGAGGACAAACTGCAACGCTATCCTTCGCAACTTTCTCAAGGAGAACAGCAGCGAGTCGCTATAATGCGGGCCCTTATTACGGGAGCAAAACTCATTATTGCAGATGAACCGACAGGTAATCTCGATCCTGTGAATACTAATCTGGTTGCCGATCTGCTACTTAATTTTGTAAAAAAAGAGGGAGCAACACTTGTGACCGTTACGCATGATCATACCTTTGCCAAACGCTTTGACCGAGTCATCGATTTTACACAGTTGATTGAAGGAGAGAAGGATGTCTGATCTTTTTTATCTTCTACTGCGCTATCTTTTGTTCTATCGTGTAAAGATTATCATTCTTTCTTTGTCACTGGCACTTGTAGCTGCTATCCCTTTGGGCCTAAGCATCGCTTCGTCTATAACAAATGAACATCTACAAGCACGTGCTGAGTCCACACCACTGCTTTTAGGGGCTAAAGGGAGTAAGCTTGATCTGGTTATAGCTGCTTTATATTTTGCAGATCAAGAACTTCCCATCATGACGTATAAAGAGATAGAAACGCTGCATGAAAGTACACTAACAAATGTCATTCCTATCTACCGTAAATATCATGTCAAGGGTTCACCTATTATCGGTACAACACCCGATTATTTCACCTTTAGAAAACTACAAATGCAAGATGGACGTCACTTTGTACGTATCGGAGAATGTGTTCTTGGAAAAAATGCAGCAAAGAGACTCGGTGTTACAGTGGGAGACACCATTATCTCCTCACCGGATAATGTTTTTGATATAGCAGGAACCTACCCCTTGAAGATGGATGTGGTCGGTGTTTTAAAACCTAGCGCCACTGCGGATGACAATGCAGTCTTTGCCGATATTAAAACCTCCTGGATCATTGAAGGACTTGCCCATGGGCATGATAAACTTGAAAATGATCCCAAGAGCATACTCAAACGTGAAGATGAAACACTCATAGCCAATGCATCTCTGATGCAATACAGCTATATTACATCTGAAAATATGCATTCTTTTCATTTTCACGGTAAACAATCGGCCTTTCCTGTCAATGCGGCGATCCTCCTGCCTCATGACCATAAGTCAAAGACCATTTTAATGGGACGTTATATGAGTGACAAACCTTTGCAAATGCTGATCGAACCACATAAGGTAATTACGAGTCTTATCGATACCATTTTTGACATTAAAAATCTCGCTTTGGTTATTTTGCTAGTCATATTGGCAGCAACCTTTGCTATTGCTGTTCTGGTGTTTATACTCTCCATTCGTCTAAGACGTAATGAACTTCAAACGATCTTGAAGATCGGTGCTTCACCGTTCAGGGTGAAGATGCTGCTTTTTGGAGAGATTATTTCTGTGTTGCTTATTGCTTCAGTCTTAGTCTCTATCTCCGTATTGGTCATGAATATGCTGGGCGATAAATTGATTTATTTAATACTTTAAAAGGATTCACTTGCTTAAAAATTTACTTTTTACACTCGTTTTTATTGTTATGATGAATGGATGCAACGAATCAAAACAACAGACACAAACAGA
>JAGGRU010000171.1 GCA_021159425.1 Sulfurovum sp. | reverse complement strand
AAGGTGCTTACGGTGTAAAACGTATGAAAGCAACATTCAACTCTAAAATGGGAGTTTTCCTTACAGCATTTGGTGTAATGGGTATGACTATTGCCTTGACTATTGCAGGATACGAGCAGGTTCTTGTTGAAAGAGCGGAACTTGGTGGAACTTGGAACGCATACTTTGTAGCTCAAAATCTCCCTTGGTATATTCAAGGACAGCTTTGGAGAGCAATCATGGGTGTAGTAACACTTGCAGGATTTATCTATCTTGTTGTAGATATGCTTACTATCGGTAAGAAAGCTCAACAGGATGAGGCTCAAGCGGCTTAAAAACTATGGAGGAGTAATACTTCTCCATCTTAATTATAAAGGAGACTGAAATGTTAATTGAACCAATGACTGATGTAGTACCAAGTTTTTTTGCGATGCTAAATCAAGGACCATTGACCCTGACTATCTTTTTACATACGATAATTATTTTACCTATGTTCTGGATCTATCAGCAGGAAAAAAAGAGATTGCAGGATGAGCAATAATCATCAGTGAATCTGATGAACATTGTAAATTTTGCTTAAGCAAATAAATGATACACTTAAATATGATTCTGTAGGAATTTATAGAAAGTGTATGAGGACGGGGTAGAGTCCTCAAAGTGTTAAGATCTGTCTTTTTAAAAGACTTACAATAACAAAAGGAGAAAATATGAAGTTGAACAGAATTTTAGGTTTAGCAGCTGCAACAAGTTTCGCAGCAACGTTTGCATTAGCAGGAACATCAAGTATGGATTTTGCACAGAAGTTTGAGAAAGAGTGTCAAGGGTGTCACGGACCAATTCACCAGGGTGGTGTTGGATCTGACCTTAGACCTAAAGCACTTAAAGCGAAAAATACAGAGTTGTTAACTGCAGCTATTTTACATGGTGTTGAAAATACAGCAATGCCAGCATGGGAGTCTTCGTTCTCAGCTGATGATGCTGCCGGTATGATCAACTGGTTGATGGACTGGAAAAATACAGTTGAGTTGACACTTGATCTTGATGAAGTGAAAAAAACGTGGACAAAATTAGCAGACAAAGATGCACTTGCTAAAAAACATCCGGTAGATAAAGACGGTAAGCTTAATTATGAAGGTGCTGAAGTTAAGAATGTAAAAGATATTACATTTGCAACAGAGAGAGATGCTTCTTTGGTTGACTTTATTGATTCAACAAACGGAAAAGTACTTTCACGTCATAAAGCTGGATTTGCAGTTCACGTAACAGTAACAAATAAGAGTGAGCCAAGATATGCATATTCTATCTCACGTTCAGGTAAATTGTCTATGTTTGACATCGGTGCTCCAGGACAACCAACACTGGCAACAGTTCAGGTAGGTCAAGAGTCTAGAGGTCTTGCAGTATCTCCAGATGGTAAATATGTTATCGCTGGTAACTATAACCCGGGTGGTGCAGTACTATGTGATGCTAAGACACTTGAGCCACTTAAAGCATATGACACAAGTCGTGTAATTGATCCTGATGGAGAAATTGGACCATCAAGAGTTGCTTCATTAGCAGATACTCCTTACGGACCATACTTTGCAATGGCACTTAAAGATGGTGGACATACATATATCATCGATTATTCTAAACCAAACTTCCCGATCGTTGGAGATATTCCAAACATTGGTAAAATTCTTCACGATGCGTTCTTGAATGAAGATGAAGGTGAAGATTTCGGTAGATACTTTATGATCGCTTCTCAAGGATCTGATGTTGTTGGTATTGTTGACTTTAAAGAGAAAAACCTTGCTGCAAAAGTGCACACAGGTAAAAAATCTAAGCCACATCCAGGTCAAGGTTCTTCTTGGTACTCAAAAGGACAAAAGAAACAACTTCACGCTACTGTTAGTATGAATATTGGTTCTGTTGTAATTTGGGACTCTAGCTGGAAAGTAGTTAAAAAAGTTGAAACTGCCGGTGGTGGACTATTCATCGGTACGGCACATGATACTCCATACCTATGGGCTGACTGTGTACTTGGTAAGCCAGATAAGTACAATGAAGTTCACTTGATCAACAAAGATACTTTAGAGACTGACAGAATCATTAAAGTTGGGAAAACTAAAGGTCAATTGATTGATGCGAAAACTAAAAAAGTACTTCAAGAGTGGGATGCTACACAGCATGCTAAAGTTCCTGTGATTGAAAAAGCATTTGGAAAAGAGATGATCATGCCTATGCCTGATAAGTTAGGTGCAGCAGTGAAAGAACCTGTTCAGCCAAGACTTCTTCATGCAGAGCCTGCGAACCACGGTGAGTGGACAATGATCTCTGAGTGGACAACTGGTAGAATTGGTATCTACGAGTCTAAAACAGGTAAGTTCGTTAAGTATATCAATAACTTGACAACTCCTACATTTACATACTCAGTTGAGCACAGACAACATATCCCTGGTGCTTAATTAATACCTTTACTCTCTCCTTCTGGAGAGGGTAATTTATTGAGATGATTAGATCTAATCATCTCAATAAGTTACCAAGGTTTTTACTTAATGAAACAAATCGTTCTTTTTAGACTCTCTTTATTATTACTTTCTCTCTTTTTTTCTTCTCTTCAAGCCAAAGACAAATATCTCGATAACCATTCCTGCAATGAGTGCCATGAAAAAATTTATGAAGAGTATCAGAGTTCAATGCATTCTAAAAGTTATTTTGATGATGAACTGCACCGAAAAATAGCAAATGCTGCCGATAAAGATAAATATGCCTGTGCTACTTGTCATATGCCGATGGCAAATAATCTTAAAGCACTTATTTCCGGAGAATCCCGACCCGATAAAAGCAATAAAACCCATACAGATGCTGTCTCCTGTTATTTTTGTCATACCATTGCCTATGTCAAAACAGCACATAAGTTCAACATCAATACCAAGGCACGACAAGCCAAAGGGTTCAAACCTACACTCTACGGGAGACTGGATAAGCCTGATGATAGTGATAAACACTCTTCTGTTTCAAATCCTGTCTATGCTAAAAAAGTTTGTATGGGCTGTCACTCCCATAAGCTTAATGATAACAATACCACTATCTTTAGAGCTATGGGTGAGGATCAAGACAGCATAAGCTGTATCAATTGTCATATGCCGGAACTAGCAGGTGGTGCAGAAAAGATGGATAAAAGAGCCAGAGGTCGTCATGCCAGTCATAAATTTTTAGGGATCCACGATAAAGAGTTTAGAAAAACCGGGATGGATATCAATGTTACAACAGCAGAGTTAAAACTTACAATAACACTTAAAAATAAAATGACACATCCGCTCATTGTTCAGCCTGCACGTGCTAAGTTCTTAAAGATAGAGATAAACAGAGCAGAAAAAATAATTTGGAAAAATTACAAAAAAGATCCTAGTGAAGATAAGAAGGGCTATTTTGCCTATAGTTTTAAACAGGATGGAAAAGATGTGATCATCCCTGCCCATTCAACAGCCAGTTCTGTAAACAATGTGTATGCAAATTCATGTAAAGTATTGTCCTATGCTGTACCAGCACTTCAAAAAGGAGATGAAGTTCATGTTGCTCTTTATGTTCAGTTGGCTAAAAGTGATTGTGCCAAGGTTATTTCACTGGAAGAGAGTAACTTAACAGAATCCTCGTTAATGAAAGAAGTCATCTTTATTCAAAATTAACATATGTCAACGCTCTTGTTAAAGAGTTTTCAGTACAATAGAGGCAATTATTTTAAAAGGATTTTAATGAAATCAATAGTGTCTATATTTTTATTGAGCAGTGTGCTCTTCGCAGCTACACCAAGTGCGAGTGAGAAGCTTTTTGTAGTGGAACGTGAGAGTGAATCTATTGCGGTTATCAACAAGGGTCTAGTTAAGTCACATATGAAAAATGTACACAACATGAATCACGGTATCATTAAGTTTGACGGTGCAGATGGTTATCTCATAAGCCGTGACGGTTATGTGGTACGTTTTGACCCTGTGAGTGAAAAGATACTTAATGAGTATAAAACATCTAAATCTGCCATTGGATTTGTCATAGGCAAGAACTATGTGGCTGTGGCAAACTATGATGATAAATCTGTAGATATCCTTACCCGTGATCTTAAGTCTATCGATAAGATCGTTACCGGTTCTAAAAATGTGGGGATCAAAATTTATAAAGATATGATCATTTTTGCCCAAATGGACTCTGATAAAGTAACGGTACTTAAAAATGAGAATGCAGGTAAAGGTTTGCCGAAATTCAAGATCTTTAAAGAGTTTAAAGTAGGAGAGATGCCTTTTGATGCCATGATAAAGGACAATACGTACATTGTTGGTTTTTTCCTTACCAAAGCTTTTGGTGTGATCGACTTGGATAAGATGGAATTTTCAGAGATAAAGGTCACGGCCAAAGATAACAAACCGGTACTCAAAGTACCGCACTTTGGTTTTTGGTCTTTAAGTGATGAGAAAACATTCATCCCTGCAGTGGGAGATAATGCAGTCATGGTTTATGACAGCAAATTCAACTTTATAAAGAATATTGAAATGAAAGGACTCCCCGTATTTACAGCTCTCAGTCCGGATAAAAAGTATTTGGCTGTAACATTCTCAGGGAAAGATTTTCCTACAATTCAGATCGTTGATACCAAAACATTGAAGATCATCCAAACCTTTACATTTGAAGGAAAAATTCTGCATGTTCGCTGGTCTAATATAGATGATTACCTTTACGTTTCTGTTAATGGTCAAGGAGAGGAACGAGATCAAAATAAAGTCAATGTGCTCAATACTAAAGAGTGGTTCTTGGAGCGTGAGATCTATCAGATCAAACACCCTTCTGGTATCTTTATTTATCAATTGGATGATAAAGAATAGACCATGTCCGTACAGCCTCTAAAGTACCTGCTGCTTTGGCTGTTGCCCCTTCTTATCTCAGCCAACTTTGTGAATTGGCTGGGTAACTACGATATTGCACATCAAAAAGCGTTA
>JAGGRU010000202.1 GCA_021159425.1 Sulfurovum sp. | reverse complement strand
CTCGCTTTTTATCCAACAAATTTATTCTTCGCTATCATATCTGCCTTTATTGGTACATTGCCAGGATTGATAGCTATACTTTTGCTTGAACATATTATTACCAATAAAGAGAAACATGAAGAGCTTAAAAAACAGACTCAACTGTTGGAAGAACTTGTAGGACTTTTTAAGAAATAGTGTAGGGTCGGTTTACCGACCATCTATAAATGTGTATTCTTGGTCGGTAAACCGACCCTACATCCTTTATAAAGCACCAAAACGCTATAATCTCTCTAATTTAATATGTACTGTTTATAAGGAAAATTACTATGTTTGAAACCGTTATCGGTCTTGAAGTTCATGTTCAACTTAACACCAGAACCAAACTTTTTTGTTCTTGTCCCACCTCTTTTGCCGAACATCAAAATACGAATACCTGTCCTACCTGTCTTGCATTACCCGGAGCCCTTCCTGTCGTGAATAAAGAAGCTGCTATCAAGGCAATGAGACTTGGATATGCGATCAACGGGAATGTAAATCATTCATCAAACTTTGACAGAAAATCATATTTTTATCCGGACAGTCCGTCTGCCTATCAGATCACACAGCTTACAAAAGCGATCGTGCAAAAAGGTGAAGTATTCATTGACCTTGCTGACGGTACACAAAAACGTATTGGTATGACTCAGGCACACCTTGAAGCAGATGCCGGAAAGAATATACATGAGGGTGATCACTCTAAAGTTGACTTGAACCGTTCTGGTACACCACTGCTTGAAATTGTTTCAGATCCGGATATGAGATCTTCTGACGAAGCGGTGGCATATTTGAAGAAACTGCATGCTACGGTACGTTATCTGGATATCTCTGATGCAAATATGCAAGAAGGTTCATTTAGATGTGATGTAAATGTTTCCATTCGTCCAAAAGGTCAAGAAGCATTTGGTACAAGGGTTGAAATAAAAAACATTAACTCATTTAAATTTGTTGCGGCATCCATTGCGTATGAAGTGCAAAGACAGACTGAAGCATATGAAGATGGTGTGTATGAGCAGGAGGTAAAGCAAGAGACAAGACTTTGGAGTGTTGCAGAAGGTGTGACAAAGTCAATGAGAGGAAAAGAGGAAGCGGCAGATTATCGTTATTTTCCGGATCCTGACTTGCGTCCTTTGATCGTTACAGATGAAATGATCGCTGAGGCAAAGATCATGCCGGAACTGCCGGATGCAAAAGTGAAACGTTATGTGGAAGAACTTGGTATTAAAGTAAGTGACGCGAATGTGATCACTTCCCTAAAAGAGATGGCATATTACTTTGAAGAGATGTTGGAACATGGTGCTGTAGCCAAAACAGCAGTGACCTGGTTGACTTCTGAATTGCTTGGTCGTTTGAACAAGGCAGGGCTTAGCATAAATAATTCTCCTGTAGATGCCAAAGCTCTGGGGACACTGGTTTCAAAAATTGCAGACAGTAGCATTTCCGGAAAAGGCGGGAAAGAGTTGCTTGATTTTATGATGGAAAATGCTGAACGTGATATAGCTGCACTGATTGATGAACTTGGACTTGCCCAGGTTAGTGATGATGGTGCTATTTTAGCCATTATTGATGAAATCCTTGCAAATAATCAGGATAAAGTAGAGCAGTATAAGTCTGGTAAAGACAAACTCTTTGGTTTCTTTGTAGGACAGACAATGAAGGCAAGTAAAGGTACTGCAAATCCCGGTAAGGTAAATGAGTTATTGAAGCAGAGATTGGGTTAAATTTTTCCTTCAACACAATAAATACCAAAAGTGTAGAAAAGAGTTGAAAATATCGGTGGCTGCGCCTACTGAAGTCAAGGAGAGTAAATGAGAGATAAACTGTTATCATTGGTACTTTTTCTTCATCGTTCCCCAAAATATAAAACGTATAAGCAGTTTGCCAGAAACATTCTCTTTAATGAAGAGAATGTCTATAAACGTTATTTTGATCTGACGATTATTTTCCTTGTTATCTCTTCTGTAATAATTCTTGTCTATGAAGTAAAGTATTCTGTCCCCCAATGGCTTGACAATTATGATATTTATTTTGTCTCTTTCGTATTTGCCATAGAGTACTTACTTCGCCTGTGGGTATATAATGACCTGTCTGAAATTATTATTGCAGAGTATAATGATGCCAAGTTTTTGCAAAAAGATTTTAATATTTACAGTGCGTTGAAGACAGGGTTGTCCCAAAAACTGAAGTATGTATTCACACCTTCTGCTATTGTTGATCTGTTGGCGATTCTTCCGGCATACAGACCGCTTAGGATCTTGCGGGTATTCATCTTATTTAGAGTATTTAAACTGTTAAGATACACAAAGAGTATTAATCAGTTCATTGATGTACTTGTCAATAAAAAATTTGAGTTACTTACATTGCTGTTTCTACTGCTTTTTATTGTTTTTACATCCGGTATTGCTATCTATATCCTGGAAGCAGAAAAAAATGTAAATATAGATACACTTTTTGACGGTATATATTGGGCAGTTGTGACTATGGCAACAGTAGGTTATGGAGACATCGCACCTGTGACCGATATAGGCAGGGCTATATCTATCTTGATCATTATTTCCGGTATTGCAATGATATCATTTGTGACTTCTGTCATAGTTTCTGCATTTTCAGAAAGACTGAATGAACTTAAAGACAACCGTATTATTGAACAGATGAATAAAAGCAAATCATTTTTGATCGTATGTGGATATGGGCAGTTAACAAAGATGTTCTTTCGCCAAAACAGAAGAACCATAGAAAATTATGTCATTATAGATAACGATATAAGTAGAGTAGAAGCTGCAAAAAAAGATGGTTATACTGTTATGCATGATAATGCAAGCAGTTTTGAGACATTAAATAGGTTTGATGCTAAAAACTGTGATATCATCTTACTGTGTATGACGGCGAGTGATGTTGAAAATATTTATATTACTCTCAATGCAAAAAGTATTTCCCGTAAAATAAAAGTGATAGCCAGAGTGAATGACCCATTAAATTTAGATAAATTCAATTACGCAGGAGCAGATGAAACACTGATGCCGGGTAAAGTTGCAAACACCATGATATATATGGCTATTACACAACCGACAATGTATAAAGCGATCCATGCGATCCTGACTGGTAAAAGTATAGCAAATATAGATGAAATACATGTGCACCATTCACATGGTATAGTAGATACCCAGCTCAAAGACCTTGATTTTAAAAGCAGTAAACTGCTTTTTATCGGTATTCAGAGAGGAAATGAATTTATCTTCAATCCTTCATCATCTGAAGTTATACAGCCTTATGACATTCTGCTTGTAATGGGAAGAAAGATCAGCCTTGAATACTTCAAGTCAATACATAAAGGGAATATCAGTGTCAAAAAATAAAGTAGTTATCTTTGGTTATGGAAACCATGGGAAATTTATTGCAAAAGGTCTTCAAAATGATGGCTTTGACATTACGATCATTGAGTCAGATAAAAAATTCTACAAAGATGCCAAAGCAGATAATTTTAAAAAAATATTTTTAATTGATGTTCTTAAAGATGATGAGCTTAAAAAAGTTGATTTTGACGTTTTTGAACAACTTGTCTGTGTAATGGATGATGAACATTTAAATGTATTTCTGACGCTTTCTTTGAGATCACTGTTTAAGGACTCCTATATATTATCGATATCAGATTCCCTGAATGTGACCAAGAAACTTAAAATGGCAGGAGCCGATAAAGTCATAGATCTTTACGAAGTAAGTGCCAACAAGATCTACAATATTTTAGACAGACCGGTAGCAACAAGGCTTTTGGAGGGCTTTGTAGGCAGTCAAGACGGCATTGTTTTTAAAGAGATGGTTATTCCTGAGGGTTCTTTTTTGGATGGGCAAATGGCTGATGATGTTGATTTTTCAAAATATGATATATTGTTGGTTGGTATGATAGATAAAGAGATAGGTCACTCATTCTTCTTTGTAACTACCGGAATTGAGCATAAGTTAGATAGCGGTGATACAATTGTCTGTATTGGACTAAAAGATAAATTGGAAGATTTCAGTGAAGAGATAAAAAAGACGGAGAGTAAAATATGAAACTAGCAATAATTGGAGCAGGTAAGTGGGGGCAGGCGTTGTATCATGCTTACAGTCAGGATAATGATGTGGTCATTCATTCCCGTACAGCAAGGAAGATAGAAAATTTTGTCTCTTTGGATGAAGCCTTGGACAGAGAATATTTGATCATGGCGATTCCTGCACAGTTTGCACGTGAATGGATGGAAAAGAATTTTGAAGACAGAGGACAGAAGATCCTGGTAGCTGCTAAAGGTATTGAAACTTCAACCGGGGCTTTTCTGAATGATATTTACGGGGATTTCTTGGAAGATGACAGATTGGCATTTATTTCAGGTCCGTCTTTTGCAGCAGAGGTGAAAAAATCTCTTCCTACCGCGCTTATAATAAGTTCTACAAATCCACAATTGGCACAGGTCTATGTAGATGCCCTGCCTGCATTCATCAAAGGGTATGTAGATGATGATGTTGTAGGTGCTGAAGTTTCAGGGGCGTATAAAAACGTGATCGCCATTGCAGGGGGTGTCTGTGATGGTTTAGGACTTGGAAACAATGCCAGAGCTGCAATGATCTCCAGAGGTCTTGTAGAGATGACACGATTTGGAGAAGCTTTTGGTGCTAAAAGTGAAACATTTTTATCTTTAGGCGGTGCAGGTGACCTTTTTCTTACAGCATCATCGACTCTCTCACGAAATTACAGAGTCGGGTTAGGGCTTGCAGAGGGTAAAAATATGGATGAGATACTTGAAGAACTTGGAGAAGTGGCAGAAGGTGTCCCCACGGCAAAAGCTTTACACAAAATAGCCACAGACAAAGGGATCTATCTTCCTATTGCCCAAGAGGTGTATGAAATGATAGAAAAAGGGAAAGACCCGGTACAGAGCTCTAAAGATCTTTTGGGCTAAAATG
>JAGGRU010000087.1 GCA_021159425.1 Sulfurovum sp. | reverse complement strand
GTCAATAGTAAGATGGTGCCTGTGATCGTTACCTATGAAGGGGTTTTGTCTTATCCTATAGAGATGTATTACACTACGATTTTTCCTACACTGTTTTTTGTAGATAGTGAAAGAGAGCTTTTTTTACATGAGCCTTTGTATGGGGAAGAAATTACGCAAGATATTGTGAGTGAAATATGTAAATAAAGATGTATCGTAGGGTCGGTTTACCGACCAGACATATATTGGTCGGTGAACCGACCCTACATTTTTATTCTTCAGACTCGAAAAACTTCCAAACAAGTCCTGCCAAAACAGCACCAACAATAGGGGCTACCCAAAATACCCATAGTTGACCCAGTGCTGCTGTATCGGCAAAGAGTGCTGCTGCTGTACTTCTTGCGGGGTTTACTGATGTATTTGAAACAGGAATGGAAACCAAGTGGATCAATGTTAGTCCTAAACCTATGGCTATACCTGCAAATCCTGCCGGTGCATTTTTAGAAGTTGCTCCAAGTATGATGAAGAGGAACATGAAGGTAAAGACCACTTCTGTAATAAGTACAGCAGTAAGATTGTATTTCCCCGGTGAGAGTTCCCCAAAACCATTAGATGCAAAACCACCCACTTCAAAACCTGCCTGACCTGTGGCAATAAGATAGAGTACCAATGCACCCACTGTACCACCGATGACTTGTGCAGCTATATAGGGTGCAAGATCTTTTGTCTCGAATTTACCAGCTGACCAGAGACCAAAAGAGACTGCCGGGTTAAAGTGACCACCGGAAATGTGACCTACAGCATAGACCATAGTAAGAACAGTCAAACCAAAAGCCAGTGATACACCGACAAATCCAATGCCCATTTCCGGAAAACCTGCTGCAAGCACTGCCGAACCACAACCTCCCAAAACCAACCAAAAAGTACCGAAAAACTCAGCACCTAACTTTTTACCTAAAGACATACTCTTCCTTTTTTTAATAAGATGCGGGAGTATATCATAATTGGATGTAGGGTCGGTTTACCGACCATGTGGGAAATGGTGCATTGTTGGTCGGTAAACCGACCCTACGGCAATATTATTTTATGGATTTAAAACCGTCTTCAATACTATGCGTTTTCCCTGTTAAAAATAGAATAACGGCAGCATTAAGTTGTGCAAGTTTAAGTAGTTCATCACTTGGATTTTTAACAAGTTCCAGTGAAGTTTCCAGTGAAATACGCTCTGCTGATTTTGAATACATGATCCCAAAATCTTTAGGATCAACTTTTATCTCTGTCACTTCATCATTTTCTACAATGGTAATGGCACATTTTGAAAATATTTCAGGTGTGCCTTCATTGCCTTTGATGATGACAAGTTTTTTATATCGATCTTTAAAAAGAGTAATGTATTTTTCAATAAAAGGTTTATGAAATGCTCCGATAACAGCTGTTTCACTCTCTGTGATGTTCAGCAGTTTTTCTATGGTGTTAAATGATGAACGCAGACCAAGTTTTGCTCTTATGTCACTAAAAGCATGAAGTTCGGGAAAGTATGTTGCTCTGTCATAATAATGTGTGTTAGATGTTAATGGAGTATTGTCACATATCTCTTTAAGTGTGATTCCGCCTTTGGAAGGTTGCAGCAGGTCACCATGCAGTGACAGGTTAATATCAAATTTTTGTAAGTGTTCTGCCACAAGAGTGATGATATAAGGATTTTTTACTTTGCCATCATAAGGGTAACCGAATTCGATGGAGTTTTCAAGAGGTTCCTGTTTAACGAATTCATCAAATACTTCTATGGATGCTGCGAACTCATCTAAACTTTCACCTTTTACACGCCAACCAAGTAAAAATGCAGCAGCCTGTTCAGGTAGCACTTCCTTTTTCAAGAAAGCACGCATCACTGTTCTCATTTCTTCTTTTGTGAGATCACGGTTACGTTTTGGTCCTGTGCCTACACATTTCAGGTAGGGCAAAAACGCTTCGGTGGTCATCATTTAAAAGTCGTTCAGGTCAATACTTGATTTTGCATAGTTTGCAACATTAGACTCAAAGAAGTTGCTTTTTACTTCATTCATTTCCAAGTGTTTAGTAACAAGTTTTTGCAGATATGTGGTATTGGTCTGTTCAAAAATAGGATCCAGCCCAATTTTGTTAAGTCTGTCATTGGCATAGTTGTGAACAGTTTGCTTCATCAATTCCGGGGTAACTCCCATAATTGGAAATTGATCCATCAGATAGTTCCCATACTCCAACTCAATGTTTACTGCATCTTCTATCATCGTATAGGCAGAGTCAATGGTACTGGTTTGGATCTTATTCTCTTTTTGGATTGTTTTAAATATGTTTGCAAATAGAGGCAAATGCGTATTTAACTCATCTCTGGCAATGAACTTGATCATGTCTCTGGCACCGGGTACTTTGTCTCCAAGTAGGTAGATATAAGAAAAACCTAAAAGAAAGTAGATACCTTCCAAGTTGACAGATGCCATAGCACTTAACAGCATTTTATCTACAGACCCACCATCTATATATCGTGCAAACTGTTCTGCTATTTTTTGATTTTTTTGGTTAAGCATATCATCATATTTGTAGAGGTTAAAGACTTCATCAGAGTTGCCGCAAGCATCAAGCAGGACAGCATAACTCTTGGAGTGGTTAACTTCCTGCATCATCTGTAAGGTAATAGCTGATTTGACTAAACGATTGCTGGCAAGTCTTCTGAAATCAGCAAGATATTCTTCCTGTGCAGAGTCATTGAAACTTAACTGTGCAAAAGTCATTTTGTAGATAGACTGTTCATTTGGAGAGAGTTTATCAAAGTTCTTTTTTTCAGAGCTGGTATTGACTTCAGAGGGGAACCATGTATTGGCATTCATTAAGTCATAAATGTTAGTGTCCCATCTGTATTTGGATCGGTTGAAGTCTACAAATCCTGTAGGTGATCCTCCAAAGATCTTTTCATCCAGTATCTCTTCGCCTTGTGGGTTATAGTAGTGTTTCACATCCATAATAAATTCCTCATATTTAAATAAACTGTATTGTATCGTAATTCGTACCAAATCAATGCTTTTCTTTCTTTTTTTTGGTGAATTTTTTAGGGTAAACTGATTGTTACCTAATGAGAGTATAATGTATATTATATGTCGTGTCTGATGAGTACGATAAGATTAAAGGAACTGTAATAATGAAAAATATTGACCCTGTCTCTACCAAAGCGTGGAATGAATTGAACACACTTTACAGTGCAACGAAGAAGACCCATTTACGAGAGTGGTTTGAGTCCGATCCTGAGCGTTTTGAAACCTTTTCCCGAATACAGGGAGAGGATCTGCTGTTGGATTTTTCAAAAAACCGTATTGACGGAAAGATTTTCGATACTCTGTTGCAATTGGCGGAAGAAACTGATGTCAAAGGGGCAATCGAGGCAATGTTCAGAGGTGAAAAGATCAATCGTACTGAGAATCGGGCTGTGCTGCATACGGCACTTCGAAACCGAAGTGATACCCCTGTGTATGTTGACGGCAAAGATGTAATGCCGGAAATTAATACGGTATTGAATCGTATGGAACAGTTTTGTAATAAGGTACACAGCGGTGAGTGGAAAGGGTACACTGGGAAGAAGATTAGCGATATCGTCAATATTGGGATTGGCGGTTCAGATTTGGGACCGGTAATGGTGACGGAAGCATTGAAGTATTACCGCCTGCCCGGTATTACAACGCATTTTGTTTCCAATGTTGATGGTACCCATTTGGTAGAGACCCTCAAAGTGCTTAACCCCGAAACGACCCTTTTTCTGATCGCTTCCAAAACATTTACAACACAAGAGACAATGACCAATGCCTACAGTGCCCGTGACTGGTTTCTGCATACTGCAAAAGAGGCTTCTGCGGTAGGAAAACATTTTGTCGCCATGTCCACCAATGCAGAGAAGGTAGAATCATTCGGTATTCATCTCGATCAAATGTTCCCTTTCTGGGACTGGGTAGGAGGACGTTATTCTCTCTGGTCTGCCATTGGACTCTCCATTGCCCTGACAATCGGGTTTGACCGTTTTGTAGAGCTGCTTGAGGGAGCACATGAGATGGATAAGCATTTTAAAGAGACAGAATTTCAAGACAATCTACCGATTATTATGGCACTTTTAGGCATCTGGTATAACAATTTTTACGGGGCAGAGAGCAATACGGTGTTGCCTTACGATCAATATCTACACCGTTTTTCTGCCTATCTTCAGCAGGGAGATATGGAATCCAACGGTAAATCGGTCAGCCGGAACAATCACTCTGTAAATTGGCAGACAGGGGCAGTTGTTTGGGGAGAACCCGGAACCAACGGACAGCATGCTTTTTATCAGTTAATTCATCAGGGAACCAAACTGATCCCTTCTGATTTTATCGCTACGGCACAGACACTTAACCCTGTCGGGAAGCATCATACGATCTTGCTTTCAAACTTTTTTGCCCAAACGGAAGCACTTGCTTTTGGAAAAACACGTGAAGCGGTGGAAGCAGAGTTCAAAGCAGCAGGGAAAAGTATGGATGAAGTGTCCGATTTGATTCCTCACAAAATTTTTGAAGGGAACCATCCTACCAATTCCATTTTGATTAAAAAGATCACCCCAAGAAGTTTAGGAAAATTGATAGCATTGTATGAACATAAGATCTTTGTGCAGGGAGTTATTTGGAATATTTACAGTTTTGACCAGTGGGGGGTTGAGCTTGGAAAACAGTTGGCAGGCAAGATCCTGCCGGAACTTGAGGAAGAAAGTGTGGTTACCGGTCATGATGCTTCAACCAACGGTTTGATCAAGCGCTGGAAAACATGGCATTAGATTAGGCTACTCCTTGGAGTAGCCTTCTTGGTTTTTTTGATCATCCACTTTTTAAAGGGCTGTAACGAATCAATATAATCAGCAACATCTTTGAACTCTTGGTCTTCCAAAGGAAGCGTAGGCATTGCATTGGCAGAGTATCCAAATTTTTCATATAAAGAGTAAGGATCTT
>JAGGRU010000022.1 GCA_021159425.1 Sulfurovum sp. | reverse complement strand
AGCCTATGTCCCAACTCCAGGTGTTGACTTGGCTGTTATCAAAGAGTTCTTTGATAACAACTCGAACAATGCCCTTGGGATGATGAATATGTTCTCCGGTAATGCCGTTGAACGTTTAAGTATAATCTCTTTGGGTATCATGCCCTACATTACTGCTTCCATCGTTATGGAGCTCCTTTCAGCCACTTTCCCCGCACTCGGACAAATGAAAAAAGAACGTGACGGAATGCAAAAATATATGCAAATTATTCGTTACTTTACCATTTTTATTACTGTAGTACAGGCAATTGGTGTTTCTATGGGACTTCAAAGTATGACGGGTCGTAGTGGTGCAGCGGCTGTAATGATAGACCCTATGACATTTACGATATTGACAACATTCTCAATGTTGACAGGTACAATGTTATTGATGTGGATCGGTGAACAGATTACACAAAAAGGTATTGGTAATGGTATTTCACTTATTATCTTTGCCGGTATTGTTTCCGGTCTTCCTTCTGCCATTGGTAATACGGTAAGAGCTGTAAATGCAGGTGAGATGAACTTCTTGTTCATTCTTGGTATGTTGGGAATTATGCTGATCACCATCTTGGCTATTATTTATGTGGAGCTTGGAGAGAGAAGAGTACCTATCTCTTATTCAAGAAAAACAATTATGCAGAATCAGACAAAGAGAGTGATGAACTACATTCCTGTTAAAGTGAACCTTTCAGGTGTAATTCCTCCGATCTTTGCTTCTGCTGTATTGATGTTTCCGTTGACTATGTTACAGGCCAGCACAAACCAATGGGTCACAGCTATTGCTGATTCATTATCTCCGGGCGGTCTGACTTTTAATGTGATCACTTTTATACTTGTTATGTTCTTTGCTTTCTTTTATGCATCGATTGCATTTAATGCAAAAGACATTGCAGACAACCTGAAAAAACAGGGTGGATTCATCCCCGGTGTTAGACCGGGTGAACACACACGAGAATTTTTAAATGAAGTTGCGAGTAGACTGACCGGTTCAGGTGCTATTTACCTGGCCATTATTTCTACGGTACCATTTGCTATTATCTCAGGTATGGGTGCATCATTCTATTTTGGTGGTGTATCTGTACTTATTATTGTTCAAGTTGCACTTGACACCATGAGAAAAATAGAAGCACAAAGAACAATGAATCAATATGATACATTAGGAAATGTAGGTCTATAATGGCTATTGCTATTAGAAAACCTGGTGAGATCGCCAAGCTCAAACGAGCTGGCGAGATCGTTGGAAAAACACTTCAATATCTTCAAAACACAATTAACCCCGGTATGACACTTAACGAAATAGATACCCTTGGAGAAAAATACCTCCGTGATTTAGGTGCAGAACCTTCATTTAAAGGTCTTTACGGATTCACAGGTTCCGTATGTACTTCTCTGAATGAAGTATGTATACATGGAGTACCTACTGATGCTGTTATTAAAGAGGGTGACATTCTTGGTTTGGATATCGGGACAAAGCTGGATGCTTATTATGGGGATGCTGCGATTACTATGGCAGTAGGTAAAATATCCGAAGAAGATGAAGCTTTGATCGCTTGTTCCAAAGATGCACTTTATCATGCCATAGATGCTATTAAGCCAGGTATGCGTTTCAAAGAGTTGACAAAAGTGCTTGAAGACTTCATAACAGAAAGAGGATTTGTTCCATTAAGGGATTACTGCGGGCATGGTATTGGTACCAAGCCACACGACGAACCAAATATCCCAAATTATCTTGAAGGAAAAGCCAAGCAAGGTCCAAAGATCAGGAATGGCATGGTTTTTTGTTTGGAACCCATGGTATGTAAAAAAAGTGGTATTCCGGTACTTCTTGAAGATAAATGGTCTGTAACCTCTGAGGATCAACTTTACACAAGTCACTATGAGCATCAAATTGCTGTAGTAGATGGTAAAGCAGTTATTTTAACTGAAGCATAAGCTTCTTCACATAGATATTAAAAGGAAATACAATGGCAAAAGATGACGTAATTGAAATTGACGGAAAAGTAGTTGAAGCATTACCAAATGCTACATTCAGAGTTGAACTGGACAATAAACATATTGTACTTTGTCACATTGCAGGAAAAATGAGAATGCATTACATTAAAATTCTTCCCGGAGATACTGTAAAAGTTGAGCTCACTCCATACAGTCTTGACAAAGGTCGTATCACTTTCAGATACAAATAGCATGTAGGGTCGGTTTACCGACCACTATATGACATGAAAATCATGGTCGATAAATCGACCCTACACAGAACATCTTCCCAAAAACACTTTCAATAAGAAAAAACCAAGAAATATTTCGGTATAATCCCCCTCCCTATTACTATAGGTAGTAGAACTGCGCGAAGAATCTTTGATTAATTCCGCACCGATTACTCAAGGGTTGGATTGTGAAAACTTCAATAATCCACGCAAAAAATGAGTGTTTACACTCTAGGTGCAGAGTTTTAAACTCTATTATAAATTATGTAGGAGTTAACCATGAAGGTTAGACCATCAGTAAAAAAGATGTGCGATGATTGTAAGATCATTAAGCGCAAAGGTATCGTACGCGTGATTTGTAAAAATCCAAAACATAAACAAAGACAAGGATAAACATGGCACGTATTGCAGGTGTTGATTTACCACAAAAGAAAAGAATGGAGTATGCACTTACTTACATTTTCGGCATTGGTTTGAAAACTTCAAGAGATATTCTTGACAGAACAGGTATTGACTATAATACAAGAGCTCATGAACTTACAGATGCACAAGCTGCATTGATCCGTCAGGACATTCAAGAGCATGTTATGGTTGAAGGTGATCTTAGAAAAAAAGTAACTTTGGATATCAAAGCACTTATGGATCTAGGTTCTTACAGAGGTATTAGACACAGAAGAGGTTTACCTTGTCGTGGACAAAAAACAAAGACAAACGCGCGTACTCGTAAGGGTAAACGTAAAACTGTCGGCGCAGCATAAGGAGTTCTTAGATGGCTAAGAAAAAAGCAAAAAAAAGTATTGCTAAAGCAGTTGTTTACGTAGCAGCTACTTTCAATAACACTGTAATTACAGTGACAGATGAAATGGGAAATGTTATCGCTTGGAGTTCTGCAGGATCATTAGGTTTTAAAGGTTCTAAAAAATCTACTCCTTTCGCAGCAACAGAAGCTGTACAAGATGCGATGCAAAAAGCAATGGAAAATGGCGTAAAAGAAGTAGGCATTAAAGTTCAAGGTCCTGGTTCTGGTAGAGATACAGCTGTTAAAGCAATTGGTGCAACTGAGGGAATTAGAGTAACATCTTTAAAAGATATTACACCACTTCCTCACAATGGTTGTAGACCACCTAAGAAGAGAAGGGTATAAGCATGGCAAGATATAGAGGTCCAGTTGAAAGACTAGAAAGAAGACTTGGCGTTGATTTAGGATTAAAAGGTGAGAGAAGACTTGCTGGTAAATCTGCATTGGAAAAAAGACCATATGCTCCAGGGCAACATGGTCAAAGAAGAACAAAGATTTCAGAGTATGGTCTTCAACTTCAGGAAAAACAAAAAGCTAAATTTATGTATGGTGTTTCTGAAAAACAATTTAGAGCACTTTACAAAGAAGCAAACTCAAAAGACGGAAATACAGGTTCGATCCTTATCCAACTTCTTGAGCAGAGACTTGACAACGTAGTTTACAGAATGGGTTTCGCAACGACTAGAGCGTCTGCCAGACAATTTGTAAACCACGGACATGTACTTGTTGACGGGAAAAGAGTAGATATTCCTTCATTCAGAGTAAAAGCAGGTCAAAAGATCGAAATTAGAGAGAAAAGTAAAACAAATGTTCAAATCCTTAGAGCGATCGAATTAACTAACCAGACTGGTATGGTTGAATGGGTTGATACGGATAAAGAGAAACTTTTTGGTTTATTCACTAGAATCCCGGAAAGAGAAGAAATTTCAATCCCTGTTGAAGAGCGTCTAATCGTCGAGCTATACTCTAAATAATACATAAGTAAAGGCTATTAATGAGAAAAATTAAAGTTGCACCATTTATGCCAACAGAAGTAGAAGTGAATGAGATCAGTGCAAACCGTGCTGCGATCATCGCTTATCCTTTTGAGAGCGGTTATGCTGTTACTCTTGCGCACCCACTTAGAAGACTTATCTTAGGTTCTTCTATCGGATATGCACCGATTTCTGTAAAGATCGAAGGTGCTGCACACGAGTTTGATAACATTAGAGGTATGCATGAAGATGTTGCTGTATTTATTATTAACCTTAAAAATATTCGTTTTAAAATTAAAGACGAAAGTGACAAGGTAGAACTTAAATATAGTTTCTCCGGGCAGAAAGAAGTGACAGCAGAAGATCTTAACAATGATCAAATTGAAGTAGTGAACGGTGATCTTCCACTTGCTACACTTAATGAAGATGCTGAACTTAACTTTACGGTAGTTATCTCTAAAGGTATTGGTTATGTACCAAGTGAAGACCTTAGAGATGATGTAGATCCAGGTTCGATCGCATTGGATGCATTTTTTACTCCGGTAAGAAAAGCAAACTATAAAATTGAGCCTGTACTTGTAGAGGATAATCCAAACTATGAAAAGATCATATTTGACATCGAAACTGATGCGCAAATTGGTCCGGTAGAAGCATTTACAAATGCATTGGAAGTAATGAATAAGCAGCTTTCTGTTTTTAACGGTGTACTTGATGTAGATATCTCTGTAACACCTGTTAAAAGAAACAGCGATGATAGCGAATTAAAACCTTTCATGCAAACAGTTGACAGTCTTGGACTTAGTGCAAGATCATTCAACTCGCTTGACAGAGCAGGAATGAAATTCCTCGGTGAATTGGTACTGATGAGTGAAAATGAGATCAAGAATATCAAAAATCTTGGTAAAAAATCTCTTGATGAGATCAATGAGTGTCTTGTAGAGCACGGATTTGGTTCTGATTTTGAACTCGCAGATGTTACAAGAGCAAATC
>JAGGRU010000126.1 GCA_021159425.1 Sulfurovum sp. | reverse complement strand
GAAGATGGAGAGCTTGAAAGCGTTGAAGGCTTCTCTTTTAGACAGGGCTTTTAGAGGAGAATTGTAATGAGAGGTGAATCATGGTCAAAATCGCAGAAGAAGCATGCCAGAGAACTGTTTGATCTGGCATTGGAGAGAGAATATAAGGAGTTGATAGAAGAGATCAATACAACAAAAATTACATCGCGTGATGAGGTATGGGAACTTCGTGACAGGCTAAACCAAAAAGCAAAAGAGATGGATCGCAGATATGACTATAGGTATTCACAGCTTATTTTTGTGTTTGCGGACTTGCTTCGTGAGGGCTATCTGTCTCTTGAAGAGTTGAATGTGCTTGGAGAAGAGAAATTGGATGATATTAAAAAATGGTCAGGAGTCTCAGAATGAAAAGATCATCAAAAAAGAAGATACCGACTCTAAATAACTTCATATTAGAAATAATTTGCTAAGATAAGAATATAAAAATAATTACAACAATAAGGAAAAAAATGAAATTAAATAAAATACTACTAATGTCTCTCGTTACACTGGCGTTTACTGCAACAGCAAATGCTGAGACCTATAAAATGAAAACGTGTGTCATTGCTGAGACAGCGTTTTGGGAAATCCATAAAAAGCCTTATGACAGAAGCAACTATACTTTTTTAAATAAAGAAGATAAGATCAATCAAATACAGTTGGCAAAAGCCGATCTTGAACTAGCAATGAATAATGTGATCAATAGATGTAGAAAAGTTGATAAAGATATCAAAAGTGAGTATGAGAAACTAAAGGCAGATCTACTCAAAGAGTTGATTAAAGAACAAGATTATTAATGTTTTCTTCGTTTCCGATGGTAACGAGGAAAAATAGTTACAACAATAAGGAAAAAATGAAATTAAATAAAATATTGCTAACAGCACTCGTTACGCTTGCGTTTACTACAACGGTAAATGCAGATAAATATAAACTGAAGGTATGTGAAAGAGCTGAAACATCATTTTGGGATACAGTTCAAAAAGCTTACGGTAGTGCTGACCACTCTTTTATTAACAGTTTGGATGCGACTAATCAAATAGCATATTTAAAACTAGCTCTGTCTGATATTGAAAAAAGTATTGCTGAAGTGAGAAATAGATGTAAAGGTGTTGCCTCGAAAGATATCGTTGATGCGTATGAAAAAAAGAAAAGTGAAATATCAACTCAAATGAATGCTTTATAGAATGATACCTTCTTGTTCCATCTCTCCCGAGATATAACGCATACACCAATTTAAATAGTAAATAAACTCCCAAAAATACAATAGTACTGTATATGCATTCCACCTCAAGAAGAGGTGGAACGAGATAAGAGACTGTGGAACGGGCAATACTATATCTTACACCCTCTACCGGCAATATCTTCCAGGCTTGATTCTCGAAACATTTTTTGCAACAGCAATTTTGGTTCCATCCATTGATCGTGAAGGGCACATTTGCACAACCCATTACAAAATCCTATACCTAAGACACACTGTTCATCTTTGATGGAATCATTAAATACATCTAAAATATCACCAACCATTATATCGGAGCTTTTCTTTTTTAATTTAAATCCGCCTTCTCTTCCTCTTATGGATTCTACTAAATCAACTTTTACAAGATCAGTCATGATCTTAGTCAAAAACTTATAAGGTATAAAGAGTGTTTCAGCTAATTCAGTGGCATTGATAAGTGGTGAATCTTTTTTATCGGTCATATAAGCTAAAATTCTTATAGCATATTGTGATGAATTACTTAATTGCATGTGACCCCTTTAACTCTTCATTTATACGTCATATTATAATAGAAATATTTTAATTACTACTTAAAGGTAGAATTAACAAAATCTTGCTAATATTTCAATTACTACTTAAGGGTAGAATTTAAAAAAGGATTACCTATGACTGAGCGTATAACGAAAAGTATGGCTAAAAATATTTATTATGGTGGTGGTACATTTGCCCTGTTAATATTTATTGCACTTACTTTCGATACTGTACATCAAATACCGGAACGATCAAATCAAGTCAATATGACTGAAAGTGTTGTTCTTGGAAAAAAACTTTGGGAAAACAACAACTGTGTTGGCTGTCATACCATTGTTGGTGAGGGCGCATACTATGCACCGGAACTTATGAATGTATTTAACAGAAGAGGGGCTTCAGACGAAGTAACGTTTAAAGCATATATGCAAGGCTGGATGGCTGCACAACCGCTAGCTATACCAGACAGAAGAAAGATGCCACAATTTAATTTAAGCAATGAAGAGGTAGACCACCTTTCTGACTTCTTAATTTGGACATCAAAAGTAAATGCCAATGACTGGCCACCAACAATTGAAGGGTAGGGAGAAGATATGAAATATACTTCACAAGCGGTCGCAAAACCGTATTTTATTTTTGCATTGATTCTTTTGGCCGGAGAGATTTTATTTGGTCTGCTTATGTCCGTACAGTATGTATATGGTGATTTCTTATTTCCATTGATACCTTTTAATGTCTTAAGAATGGTACATACAAACTTGCTGATAGTTCTTTTATTATTTGGTTTTATGGGTGCTACTTACTATCTGGTTCCTGAAGAAGCAGAAAGAGAACTTTGGAGTCCAAAGTTAGCTATGGTTACTTTTTGGGTATTTGTAGTAGCTGGTGTTGCAACTATTTTAGGTTACTTGTTTGTACCTTATGCAACGCTAACAGAGATTACATTTAATGAGCTTTTACCTACGATGGGTAGAGAGTTTTTAGAACAGCCTCTACCTACAAAAGTAGGTATCGTTTTAGTTGTAGTTTCATATATAGTCAATGTTAGTATGACTGTACTTAAAGGGAGAAGGACTGTTATTACTACGGTTCTCATTACAGGATTATTAGGTCTTGCAGTATTCTTCTTGTTTGCATTTTATGTGCCAGACAACCTTATTATGGATAAATTCTTCTGGTGGTTTACGGTTCACTTATGGGTTGAAGCTACCTGGGAGCTTATCATGGGTGCTATTTTGGCATTTGTACTTATTAAAGTGACTGGTGTAGATAGAGAGCATATCGATAAATGGCTTTACCTTATTATTGCAATGACAATGGTTTCTGGTATCTTGGGAACAGGACACCACTTCTTCTACATGGGTGCGCCTGAGTACTGGTTATGGATCGGGTCTATCTCTTCTGCTGTTGAGCCTTTACCATTTTTCCTCATGATCCTTTTTGCATTTACTATGGCAAGAGACAGAAAGATCAAACATGACAATGAGATAGCACTTACCTGGGCAAAAGGTACTGCTGTTATGGCATTCATCGGGGCCGGGGTTTGGGGATTCTTTCACACCCTAGCACCTGTCAATATGTACACACACGGTACTCAGCTTACTGCTGCACATGGTCACTTGTCTTTTTATGGTGCGTATATCATGATCGTATTTACTGTTGTTTCTTATGCAATGCCTATTTTAAGAGGTCGTCCTCATGGTAATTGTGAAAAAGCACAAAAGGTAGAGTTAACTTCATTTTGGATGATGAATATCGGTATGATGGGTCTTACTTTGGCACTAAGTGCTGCCGGCCTTGTACAAATCTTTGATTCAAGAGTGGGAACTGATCTTATAGGATTTATGGAATCAGCAGAATCCATATCTAGCATTTTTATGATCCGTGCCGGATTTGGACTGCTTGTTTTTCTAGGACTGCTTACATATTTTTATAGTTTCTTCGTAAAAGAAGAAGCGTAAGCGTATTTGGGTAGATTGACATGATTCATTATTGGCTTGAACTTGAAGAGAGTATCGGTAAAAACTGGGATAAATATCTCAATAAAAAAGTACATAAATTTCATGAAGATGAGAGAGTGTATTTTGCCGATATCTCTAAGTCATTAAAGATTTTTCATCACCTCCTTGGTGGTGAAAAAGGTAAAGACCTACAAGTGACAGACAAAAGATATGTCGATACTTCACGAACCTTATTACAAAAAATCTCATTTCTTGGTAAAGAGTTTTACCTTACGTGGCAAGATGCAGATTCTATTTATTTGCCTGCATCATTTGCGTATTTCCCTACAAAAGAACAAAATGAGATGCTCTATTATTGGCTTATAGCTATGTCAACAAGAATTAATGTCACAGATAAAAATCTCATAGATCAAAATCAAGCTGCAATGCTCTATCTCACGTATAAATATAGTGGTTTTAAACTGTTTTATGAAAGTGCCAGTGAATATTTGATCAGTAAATATGAGCAATTATCATTTATTAAATCTTTAGAAACACAAACAAATAAAGATTTAATAAACGATTATCCAAATCCACTATGGATATACCCTTCTGCTCTGACATTAAACAAAGCGAACAATACAGCGGATGCGGAACAGGAAGAGCCTACAAGAGAAGAAGACAAAGACCAAACTGATACGCTTGAAATGAAAAAACAGACCAATCAGATAGATGATAAAAATGAAACAGATGGTTTTCTTGCTTTTTTACCAGAGTCTTTAATGAGTATTTTTGAGCAGGTCAATGTAGACAGAATGGAAGATGACAGTTTTGATGAAGATGCACTCTATCATGCCGAAGATCTCGATGAGATAACCATAGGGCAGAAACAGGCAAATTTATCATCACGTATTAAAATGGATCTGGAGTTACAACCTGATACAACGCTTATCTATCCACTCGGGAAAGGTCATTACATAGATGAGTGGGATTATCTCAAAGGTAAATACCTTGTAAATTATGTTCGTATTTTACCTCAGGTGACAACCAATGTTATACCCATAGAGTTACCTCAAAGATTAAGAAAAACGGTACGAAAAATCCAGGGGGAGTTGGAACTTTTGGCACTTGACCGCATTAAAAATGACAATCTCCCTTATGGTGATGAGATAAATATGGATAGTTGGATCGAGTATATCGGGCAACAAAATAAATCGATGCATCATCAAAAGTTTTATACGACTTTTGAAAAAAAGACAAGAGATATGGCTACACTTATTTTAGCAG
>JAGGRU010000354.1 GCA_021159425.1 Sulfurovum sp. | reverse complement strand
GTAGCACTTTTTATAAGGAGATGCAAGGGCTTTCTGAAAATATTTTATGGAAAATACTCAATATCGAAGATTTTTCACTTTAGAAGTATGACTCAATATTTTAAACTCTTCATCAGTAATAAGTCCGTCTTTTAGCATTTTTGACAGTTCTTTGACTCTTGCTGTTTCTTTAGCTTCTTTGCTTGTTGTAGGATGAGATCTTTTTTCAGCTTCTTCCTGTGCTTTTTCTGCTTCTGCTTTTGCTTCTCTCTTTTTTCGGTCATCCAATAAATTTTGTGCCGCATGTTTTTTTGAAATGACAATAGAGACAACAGACATTAGGATAAAAACAGTAACAAAGAGTGCAGATTCAATATAAAGGCTTTGTACTATCTCAGGGTCCAGTGGCTGAACCTCCTCGATCTCCTCAGCATAAAGAGATGAAAATATCAATGGTAGTGTCAGTAGTTGCTTTATCATGTATTTCCTTAATAGAATAAAATAATTTAATAGATTGTTTTAGATCATGTAGGTGGTGGGCTCTCGGGGACTCGAACCCCGGACCACTCGGTTATGAGCCGAGTGCTCTAACCAGCTGAGCTAAGAGCCCACAATGAAGATTCTTTTTAAGAATCATTGTGGTCATTAAGTGTATTACTTAATGGCTGGACTATCTTTCGGAATCATACTGATTTTCGAGTCAGAATTATATCGATTGTAGTCTTTAAAAGCAATTAAATTTTGTAAAATTCCGAAAATTACTGCAAAAATAATAAATGATGTCCCACCATGGCTGAACATGGGCAGTGGGAGACCGACCACAGGAGCCATACCGATGATCATATAGACATTAACTCCCATGTAAACAAAGATGAGGAAGGTAAGTCCGGAGGCAAAGGTTTTAATGAGGTAATCATTGGCATGCTTGGCTGTGATGTATAGTAAATTGAAAATAAGAAGTATATACAGAACAATGACTGTGACCATACCTTTAAACCCAAGTCTTTCACCCAAATATGCGAAAATGAAGTCAGTTGAAGATACAGGCAGGAACTTGAGCTGGGTTTGTGTTGCATCATCTTTTGCTTTCCCCTCAAGTCCACCTGAACCTATGGCTATAAGAGCCTGTCTAACCTGGTAACTTGGTTTATTGAGAGCATCAACGATACGTTTCTTTTGATAAGGTTTTAGTCCTGCTTCGTAGACGACTGGTGCACCAATACCTACAATGACAGCTAGAGTAAGCCAAATTTTCCAGTTGATACCGATAATGAACAATATGCCGTAGCCTGTAATGAGCAGAACAAGTGCTGTACCCAGGTCAGGTTCTTTTGCGATCAGAAGAAAAGGTATAATGATTACAATAGAAAGTTTTATAAAGTTCCAAAGACCATATCCACTTTCTTTAGGAGGGTGCTTGCTTATAAGATATGCAAGTAGCATAATTACAGCTACTTTTACGAATTCTGAAGGTTGTATGGTGAGACCTATACCGGGGATCTCTATCCATCTTTTTGCCCCAAGTACACTTTTACCGACAAATTCCACTGCAACCAGTAGAGCAAGAGTGAGAACATAAAAAAGAGGAGCTGCCCACCATAATATTCTTCTCCATGGTATCATCATAGAAACAAAGAATGCAACAGCTGCTATAGCATAGTAGATCATCTGTTTTTGGAACAGGTGATGATTTATTTCATATACAAGATAAGAGGAGATGGCAAAAATCGGTATGAGTTGTATCATAAGAGAATACGAAAAATTTTTAAATACGCGCTTATCTACTTCTACCATTAATTTTCCTAATTTTTAAGGTATTATATCGAAAAGAAACTAAGGTTTGAAATGATTAATTTATATAGGTTTAAATGTTTTGAAAAGTACAGTAATCTGCTTCATGCTGTGACGAATAAATCAATGAATTTTCCCTATGGTTTTTCTTTGGCACTGCATACCAGTGAGAATGAAACAGAGATCATTAATAATAGGAACATCCTGGCTAGATCTCTTCAAAGTGATAAAAGTCTACATTTCATTGTTGCCAATCAAACCCATAGTGATCATATCCAGATCATTTCCAAAAAAGAGACAAAAGGCTGGGAAAGTTTAGAGAATGCTATAGAAGACTGTGATGCACTTATTACGAATGAAAAAGAGATCGTTCTTACTATTTTGACTGCAGATTGTGTACCTATACTTCTGTATGACAGAGAAAAAGAAGTTGTTGCTGCTGTTCATGCGGGATGGAAAGGTACAAAAGCCAAGATTGTTGCTAAGACGGTGTTGAAAATGAAAGAAGTGTATGGTTCTAAAGTTGAAAACATCATTGCAGCAGTTGCACCTTCCATAGGTGCGTGTTGTTATGAAGTGGGAGAGGATGTTGCAAAACATTTTTTTGATATTCCTAAGGCATATACGCAAGTAGAAGACAAATATATGCTTGACCTTCCATATATTAATAAATATCAATTATTGGAAGCTGGTCTCAGTGAAGATAATATTGAGATGAGTAATATTTGTACTGCCTGTGAAGTAGACAGATATTTCTCTTACAGAAAAGAGCAGGGGTGCAGCGGACGGTTTATGAGTATGATAGGATTAAAATAATTTTAAATGATGAATTTTGAATTTTGAATGTTTTTCTCTTCCATTAAATCACATTAACGATAAACATCTGCTTCAGTGTCGCAGTGCAGGGTGAGCTCATACACCCACTGTTGCAAGTCAAACATATCTTCATACACTTTAAAATTTCTCTCTATGATCGCTTCGCTATGAAAAGTATCATCCGGTATGAATGTTGTATAGGCATACATCGCTCCCATGAGGTACAGGTAGCTGTATGTATCGTCTTTATTACAGTCTCTTGGCATACGCTTGTATTTGGCTTCAGGGATCTTGTAGCCCCTCTCTTTTAGTTTTTCCAGAATAGTGTGAAGCTCAGTGCGTCTCTCTTTATTTTGTATGTATTCACGGTAGGTGGCGAGCAGGGTAGGTTTAAAGTTTCGTATACCTGTGGCTACGAAGATCTCCTGAGGATCATAATGCATATAAAAGCTTGAGCTTTGCATACGATGCCCGCTTCCCTGCCATAAAATGATCCCTATACGGGTTTTAATGGGGTCAGATAAATGAAAACGTGCATCACGATAGATACGGAAGAGTGATTTGTTCGTATTGGGGATGGCGTTGATGGTAGGAACAAGTATCTGTAAATGTTCACCCATCTCTTCAACATAAGCCTTGTTCGGTTCTACTATAACTCTTTCATATTCAGACCTGTTGGCATCCAACCACTCTTTTGAATTGTTAATAATAATTTTGTCTAAAAATTGTAGTCCCTCTTTGGGGAAGCCTGTGAAGTGCATAATTATTTCCTACTAAGATTTTTATTATTGTAGCAGAATGATGATTATTCTTCTTCTTCCTCTGCCTCTTCAATTAAACGTTGCATTTCTACTTTTTTATCGCTTGTAACTTCTTCACCATCATGATAAAGCAGTGTAATATCAAATACAGTTATATCTTCTATGGATTTTACGGCAACATTGTCTGGGCTGATAGTATTGATACCTACAAGTTCTTCTGTTGCCCAATCAGTCATAATTGAGGTGACATATATAAGTTCAGAACAGACAATTTTAACACTGGTTTCAATATCAAAATTAAAGTCATATTCTTTTCCTAATTGACGAAGGGCAAGTATGATACGCTCTGCTTTTTCTTCCTCTGACTCTGAACGATCATGCATGATGGCAACGTCATCTACATTCAGAAAATGTTCAATGGTATTGAGCTGGACATCATCTCTCAGTGCTTCATCAATCAGTTTATTGTTCAAAATATCTTCCTGAAAAGGAATAACTACAGGATGATCCCATATATCTAGATCTTTGAGTTCATCAGCAGTACCAATATAGACTGCTGCATGTCCCCAATGACCCGGTATCAGTTTGTCTGTCAATCTAAATGGAGTCTTTTCTAAAAGAATATCTCCTGCTTTGATGACTGAACGCATATGTGCTGCTACATCAGCATCATCATACAGTTTTCCTTTACGTGTTTCAACTAAACCGGCTGTATTGCCCAGGGTTTTACTCAGTTCATTCACGGCAAGTGTCAGAGCATCCTCACCTAAGTCTAAAGTTGATGTATATGAACTGTTAAGATTGCCTAATGCATACTCTGTGTCATTCTTAAACCCATGTATATATGATGGACTTTGATCGATCATCATTTTAAGATAGAGAAAAAAGTTTTCATCTACATTTTCATATGCTTGTATATTTTCATTATAAAAATCAATCATATCTTGTACATCTGTTCTGTGATTGATATCGTTATAAATATTTGTCATATCACTCAGAGTATTTGCAGGAATATCATAAGCACTGTCTGGATCGTTTAGAAACTGTCTAAGCTTTGTGTTGTTTTCATAATTAATATAAGAGATCAGGTAATTGTCATATCGTAGTAAAAGTGCAGACAGACTGATCATTACCAGTTCCATGCGTTCTTTTTCAGTGTAAACACCAGCATCTTCAACAAGATGTTGGTTCTCTTCAATAAATGCAGCAATTTCATCTTTAAGACTTAATTGATTTAAAGTAAGATGGTGCAAGGCGTCAAGGTCAGCACCGCTAAGCACCTCTTTGCCTTCAAGTGCTTCAAACAGTCTTAGTGCTTTTACCCTATGCGATAAAGATGTCTCTACCACTGCCTGGTAAGGGTTAAGAATTTGACTTGATGCTATAGCTGTTACAGGTATAAGTATACTAATTGATACAAATAGTAAAATAATAATTTTATGCATAGGAATCCTAATTTTTTTCAGAATTATAGCATAAGGTTTATTTATTATAATGATAAGTATTTGGTATTTAGAAATTTTTCAATTTTTGCCAGACTAAGCCTAAAACTTCATGAAAAACTATACGGGATTTCATGAGAGCATATGATGAAAAGAAATTTGTATATTCCGGATGTGTGATGCTGATATTGCTAATATAAATGCTAATTTACTAACCTTGTTTCATTTTCTCCAAGCTCCATGATCTTCCAAGGT
>JAGGRU010000347.1 GCA_021159425.1 Sulfurovum sp. | reverse complement strand
TGTCACGTAACCGTGTAAGATCTTGGGATGAACCCTCTTTTACCATACAGGCAGGAGGAAGACATGCACCACTTCATCCACAAGCACCAAAAATGCAGTTTATAGAACAAAATAAACGTATCTTTGTTACAGATAAAGAACATCTTTACAGACGTTTGAGCGTACGAGAGTGTGCAAGGATACAAACTTTCCCGGATACACATAAATTCTACTATAAAAATGTAATGGCAGGCTATAAGATGGTAGGTAATGCGGTACCATCTTATTTAGGGTATTACTTAGCACAAAAGATCATGGAAGATATGAAAAGTTTAGGTGTTATAAAAGAAGAAAATAAATTAATAAAAGTAGCTTCATAATGTACCAAAGAGAATTTGACCAAAGACTGAATCAGGCTTTCCCAAAAGCAGTTTTACTTTATGGTGCCAATGAGTATCTTATAGACTATTACATTGATCTTTATAAGACAAAACTTGATGCAAAAGAGAGTATGCTTACACTCTATTTTGATGAATGGGATTTTGATCAGGCAAAGAACTATTTGTCCCAAACTTCTCTCTTTGGCGGAACCAATCTTCTTATTGTAAAAAATGATAAAAAGATCCCTAAGAAAGAGTTGGATCTACTGATCCAACTTGCAAATAAAAATGCTGATAATTACTTTATTTACGGATATGATGAAACAAAAACCTCTGCAAAGAGTCTGCAAAGTTCTTTTACAGACAAAAAAGGCGGGGTTTGGGTACGGTTTTTTGAACCAAATATAAATGAGGGTATTGCAACACTGCAACAAAAAGCACAAAAAATACAACTGGACATTGATCATTATGCCCTGCAGCATCTTATGCTTTTGCTCAATAACAATTTAGCACTTTGTGCCAATGAACTGGATAAGCTGGCAATATTGGGAATAAAAATAACCAGCAAAGACATAGATAAACTTGTTTATTCCACTGCCCCTTTGGCTACAGAACAACTGCTCATTCGTCTATTCAATAAAGAGAATATTACTTCAATGATAACACAACTGCTGGATCTTGGAGAAGATGAAGCATCACTTTTGAGATCTACACAGTATTTTGTGAACCAGATATTTTTGTTCCATGCCTATATTAAGCTTAATGGTCATGTAGACTCTGCTGCCATACTCGGATACAAACTTCCTAAACAGATAGAAGATCAAAAAGCACAGTTGGCATTACGTGTAAAATCCGCAGCCCTATTAAAAATATTTGAACATCTTCTAGAGAGTGAAATCGCTATGAAAAAAGCTCCTGCAACTCAGAGAGAAGTCTTGCTTTACAGTATGTTGATCAAGATCCAAGGGTATCTTTAGGAGCATTGGTCGGTGAACCGACCCTACGGAGATATAGGTGTAGGGTCGATTTATCGACCACCGATTAATACAAGCAAAAAATAAGACATATTAAGATAAAATAATGCTTCCAAAATTCTTGCTCATTTTTGGACATTTAGGGGTCTGACCTCATATGATTTGTTGTGAAACAATGAATCGTCTGCGGGTCTGACTCCCCTCAATGAAAATATGGGCTATTAAACCAAAAGGAAACAATATGACTTGTTATGAAACCCTGTTTGTAGTTAAACCTACACTTACAGAAGAAGAGATTGCAGCGACTATCACTAAAGTGAAAGACATACTTGCAAAAGAAGGTGCTGAACTAGTCGGTACTAATGATATGGGTATGAGAAAACTTGCTTACCCTGTAGAAAAACATGCCAGAGGATACTATACAGTTCTTTTCTATAAAGCTGAAGGTACGATCATCAACGAGCTTGAGAGAAATCTTAAGATCAGCGAAGATATCATTAAGTTTTTATCTGTGAAATACAGTAAAAACAAAGAACTTACACAATTTGACAAGCTAGTTGCAGCAGCAAATAAAAGTGCTGCTCAGGAAGTAGAAGCTAAACCAGCAGAAACATCTGCACCGGAAGCTACACCTGCTCCAACAGCAGAAACAACAACAGAAACAACAACAGAAACAACAGAAGTAGAAGCAGCAGCAACTACGACAGAAGCATAAGAAAAGCAAGAACAGGAGCGACCATATGTACAATAAGATTATTTTAGCAGGAAACCTGACAAGAGATGTAGAAGTGAGATATACACAAGGTGGGGCTGCCATAGGAAACACGGCGATCGCAACTTCACGTAAGTTTAAATCTGCAAGCGGGGAACAAAAAGAAGAAGTTCTTTTCGTAGACTTGACTTTTTTTGGTAGAACGGCTGAGATCGCAAATCAATATTTACGTAAGGGTAGCAAAGTTTTAGTAGATGGTAGATTGAAGCTTGACCAATGGACAGCACAAGATGGAAGCAAGAGAAGCAAACACTCAGTCACTGTAGAAAACCTGCAGATGCTTGGGAGCAAAGATGATGCACAAGGCGGCGGTTACAATGCTGCACCGGCTGGAGATACTTATTCTCAGCCTGCAAAATCATCTTACAGCGCACCTTCTCAACCAGCTCCACAGACTGCACCACAACAAGCAGCAGCAACTAACATCCCAGAAATTGACATCAACGAAGATGAAATACCGTTTTAGGAGAACAGACCATGGCAGAAAGAAGAAAATTTAAAAAGAGATTTTGTAAATATTGTGAGCAGAAAGTTGATTTTATCGACTATAAAGACTTAAATGGACTTAAATTCAGTTTGAGCGAAAGATTTAAGATCATGCCAAGAAGATTGACTGGTAACTGTAAACGTCACCAAGAGCTTGTAACAGTAGCGATCAAAAGAGCAAGACAAACAGCTCTTATCCCATATATCGTGGATAGAAAAAATGTTGTTGAATCTCCATTTGAGAATTTGAGATAGATTTTAAATTTTGATAGGCTTCTTGCCTATCAATTTGGTCGATAAATCGACCCTACGCGTTTTTTAAAACAATAAACCTTTTATCAGCACTTTCCAACCCATAAAGATTCACATCATCATTCACTAACAATTCCAACCCACTTAACTTAACGATCTCATCTACTGTATGATAATACTGTTTAATGATCTCTTGAGACTTTTTAAAACGATCACCTTCTTTTTCAAAAAGAGTAAATTCAGAAATATATTCACCCTCTTCAAAATCACTGTCTACGGTTAGAAATCTCTCTTCATCATCTACGATGTAAGAACCGACAGCCACATTTTCAAAACCATAAAGTGTGTTGATATCACATAAAAAAACACCACCCTCATTCAGATGTGCTTTCACACAATTAAGAAATTGTTTTAACTGTTCTTTGTTTAAGTAGTTCAACATATCGAATACAGCTGTTATGACATCATAAGAGCCATGTAGATCACATAAGTCTATGCACTCTGCATCGTAGCCTTGTTCAGTAGTTTGAGCTATCATAAGAGGGCTTAGGTCTATTCCTTTGACACTTGGAATGTCCAATGCACCCTGCATTTGATGTAAAAAATCACCTGAACCACAACCTACATCCAAAAGGGTATCAAAATCTATAGAATTTAAAAAAAGAAGGTAGTGTGCGTAGAGGCTTGGAGCAGCCTCTTTTACACCAAGAAGATCTTCTACTTTTGCGTAGAGATCCAGAGAATCCGAAGTCTTATTAGCCACGACTCTCTACAACAGTTTTGATCTGTTCATACAATGAAAGTATCTCACCTTTTTTGGCATAAAAACTATTTTTATTGGCAATAAGATATGCAGAAGAATCCATAATATCTTCAGCTACTTTCAATCCGTTTTCTCTCATCGTTGAACCTGTCTCAACAATGTCAACAATAGCATCTGCAAGACCAACAAGAGGAGCCAGTTCAATGGAACCATAGAGTTTTACGACTTCAACGCCTACTGCTTTTTGAGCAAAGTAATTTTTTGTGATGTTTACCATTTTAGTAGCAACTTTAATGTTAGGACGTGACCAGTCAAGCTCATCTTCATTCTTAATACCAATGGCAACTTTACATTTTCCCAATTGCATGTCAAGGAGTTGAATAATATCCAACTCTTTTTCTGTAATGACGTCAAGTCCTACTACACCGATATCTGCTGCACCATGTTCAACATATGTTGGTACATCCTGATTACGTACATTTAAAAAACGAAACTCACCCATATCTAAAATGAGTTCTCTACCCTCGAACTTAAACTCTCCACCAAATATTTCGGCAAATATCTCAAGTGTCTGCTCTGCAATTCTTCCTTTTGGAAGTGCTATTGTTAACATGATTCACCTCTTTGAGTTGAAAGTGAATAGTGTTGATTTGTCATTTTAGAACCTTCTTCATGCCTTGAAAGACAAGTGTTTCATCATAAATTGCATCAGGGAAGTATGAGGAAAGAAACTTACCGTCTCCCCCTGTAAAGTAGAGTGTTTTACCCTTATTGTGCTTGTCTATGAGTGCTTTTATGGACGCGATTATACCATAGCTTATCCCATCTTTAGTTGTTGAGGGGAGCTGCTCCAGTGATATCTGTTTATTTAATTCCACATCCAGTACAGATGATATACCTGCATAAGCATTTAACATTACCTTTAGCCCTGGAAAAATATACCCTCCACAGTAGATACCATCCTCCATTACATCAACAGTAATGGCTGAACCGGCATCTACAAACAAACCATCTTTATGACTCAAACAAAGGGCTTTTCTGTCTACACCCATTGTATCGTATTCATTTTCTATTTTCATCAGAGAAGAGATATTTTTCCAGTTTGTTATCTGCTCTATCTCTAAAGAGAGCTGATGTTTGACAGAGATATAACAGAGTGCTTCACTTTGATATTTAGCAATAGCAGCATCATAGGACAGATGTTCAACTTCTTCTCCATTATATATATGAAAATGGGTATTACCTATATCTGCTAATAACATTTTATCTCCCGTAGGGTCGGTTTACCGACCACATATATATATCATTAATCATGGTCGGTAAACCGACCCTACGTGCCTTCATGGTATACTTTCCAACCATTTTCTTCCAGCAAAGCTTTTGCTTTTGAACAGAGAGGTGCTTTAATGATCATATATTTTTTCATGATCTTAGAGTCGATATACTTT
>JAGGRU010000288.1 GCA_021159425.1 Sulfurovum sp. | reverse complement strand
ATTCTTCAACGATAAGCTCACTTGCATCACCTCTTGCTTCTTTGGCAATTTCCCACGATTTTTCAATGTCATTCGCTGTTCTGGCAATGCTTTGACCGTGACCAGATGAAGACATAACAGGTTTGATGACACAAGGGAAGCCCATACGTTCAGCAGCAGACTTGAGTCCCTCTAGTGTAGTCACAAATTCAAAGCCTGATGTTTTCAGACCCAGTTCATCTGCTGCAAACACACGAATATTCTTTCGGTTCATAGTTTTGTTCACTGCTTCAGCATTGGGAATAACATGAAAGCCTCTTTTTTCTGCTTCAAACAGTGCAGAGATGGAAATAGCTTCCACTTCAGGGAGTATGTAAGTTGGTTGCTCTTTTTCAATGACTTCAAGCACTGCTGCTTCATCTTGCATGTCTATAGCATATGATCTGTTTGCAACAAGATGTGCAGGTGCATTCTCGTATTTGTCCACAGCGATGACTTCAATACCGAGTCTTTGTGCCTCAATAGCAACTTCTTTACCAAGTTCACCTGAACCCAGGAGCATAATTTTAATAGCGTCTTTTTGCAGTGTTGTTGTAAATATCATAGGAAAACCTTTGGAAAAATAATTGATATTATTTTAGCGAAAAGTTAGATAAATTGTAATGAGTTGGAGAAAAAATTGTTGTAGTTTGAATTGAAAAGTGGATTGAGTAGCAGGGCAAGATGCCCCACTGCTGCAAAACTTACAGTCTAGACTCGTATCTTCTAAGCATGAAGAGTTTTTTAAGGATTTTCTTGCGAGTTGCAATCTTCTCTTTTTTGTTCTTCTCAGTTTGTGTTTCAAAGTGTGTCTTGCTCTTGCTTCAGTAACGATTAGGTTTCTGTCACATTGTCTTTTAAACTTTCTGTACGCATCATCAAAAGAGTCACGTGAAGTTAATTTAATTCCTGGCATCGAAAAGCACCCCCTTCCTGTTTAAAATTTCTCTAATTATTTTATTAGAGTTAAAACAAAGTAGCGGATTATATCGAAAGTTTTTTAATTTGTGATAAAATATAACTATTATATGGAGGTACTCTATGCAAAAAGTATTCAGATCCTGTTATGACTTGGACAAAAGATGTTATGAGATGTATGGACTTACAGAAGATATTCTTATGGAACATGCAGCCAGAGGAATGGCTGAGTATATTCAAAACAGGTTCGACAAAGGTTCTTCCATACTCATTGTCTCCGGTATGGGCAATAATGGTGCAGACGGTACGGTTCTTGCCAGGCAATTGCATGGTGATTATGATGTAAAACTTGTAATACCTTTTGGGGTAAAGTCTGAAATGGCAAAGATACAAAAGAAAAGAGCAGAAGCTTTGGGTGTCGACATTGTTAAAAATCTGCATGATGCAGATATAATAGTGGATGCAATCTTTGGTGCAGGACTTAATAGAGAAATTGATAAAAAGACAGAAGATATTCTTCATAAACTTAACAGTTTTAAAGGGTTTAAAATTGCCTGTGATGTCCCCACTGGTGTAGGAGAAAATGGTCTGTTGATGCCTATGGCTTTTAGAGCAGATGTGACCATTACAATGGGAGCCCTAAAAGAGTCTCTATATGTGGATGAGAGTAAAGATCTGTTAGGTGAAATTATATGTGTTGATCTTGGTGTGAGCAGGGAACAGTATGAAAATGAGAGTAACACGTTTGTACTGGAATCTTCAGATCTTAAACTGCCAAGCAGAACAGCACTCTCAACACACAAAGGAAATTTCGGACATGCTGCTGTTTTTTCCGGGGAGAAAGAGGGAGCAGGGATCATTGCCGGAATGGCAGCAAGCAGGTTTGGTGCAGGTTTGACTACTTTGGTTGTCCATGAAAAAATAACACCGCCACCCTATCTTATGCATTCAACAGTTGTTCCTAAAAATACAACTGCCCTTGCCATAGGTATGGGGCTTGGTTGTCATTTTGAGTCTGAGTTCCTGCAAAAGTATGTGATCAAAAGTCATCTCCCCATTGTTTTGGATGCAGACAGCTTTTATTCGGATGAAATTTTATCTATCTTGGAACAAAAAGAGAGAGAAATCGTTATTACACCACATCCTAAGGAGTTTGTTTTCTTGTGGAAAATACTGACAGGTGAAGTGTTAAGTGTGTCAGATATACAAAACGATCGTTTCGGGGTGATACGTAATTTTAATCTAAAATATCCGCATGTCACAGTTCTTTTAAAAGGTGCCAATACTCTCATCGTGCAGGAAGAAAAACTTTATATCAATCCTTTAGGATGTGCTAAACTCAGTAAAGGAGGAAGTGGAGATGTCCTTTCCGGACTCATCGTCTCACTTCTGGCACAAGGGTACACCGGTATCGATGCTGCAATTCAGGCTTCTCTGGCTTTGACAATGGCAGCTAATAATTATAAGGGTGCCAGCTATTCAATGTTAGCTACAGATATTATAGAAGAGATAGGGAAGTTGGAGTAATGTAGGTCGGGGTGCCCTCACCCCGACATTTGTTTGCATAAGAAAAAAGTTTTATTGTTTATTTGAATTTAGACCGTCGGGGAGAGGACACCCCGACCTACAGTTTTTACGTTTGTATATTTTGCATTTGTAGGGTCGATATAATCGACCATTAGATACAATGCCGTATGAAAAAAATAGCTGTACTTTTTAGTGGTAAAGGTTCCAACTTTGCCCATATTGTCAAGAGTTTACAACGTGATGAGATTGAAGTTGTCGTTGCCTTAACAAATAATCCAAATGCAGAAGGTATAGCTATTGCAAAAGAGTATGCTATACCTTTAGAAGTAATAGATCCAAAATCTTATCAAAACAGAGAAGAGTTTGATGCTGTGGTCGTGAAAACATTACAAGCATATAATCCTGACCTTACTGTTCTTGCAGGCTTCATGCGCATATTGACACCTGTGTTTACAGATAGTGTAAAGTCTGTCAATTTGCATCCCTCATTGTTGCCAAGGCATAAAGGCTTGAATGCGATAGAAAAGAGCTATAAAGACGAATATCCCAGTGGGGGTGTTTCCGTGCATTATGTGAGTTCGGAACTTGATGGAGGAGAGATACTTTTGCAAAAAGAGGTTTCAAAAGAGGGATTGACTTTTGCAGAGTACGATAAAAAAATACGATCTGTTGAAAAAGAAGTGTTAATAGAAGCAATATATAAAGCACTGGAAGCATAGATGAAATATTACAACGATAATGATAATCAAGCCGGTTCAAATGTACTATTTATGATATTTCAAATATTCATGCTTCTTATTGTATATGGTTTTGTTTATACCTCATTTATTGCTGTAAAATTGGCTATTGCAAAATATGACTTGACTGTTATGACTTATTTGCCTGAGCTGATTTCCTTTATCGTCTATCCTGTAGTTCTGTACAAGACCAGACAAATGTTCAGACAAGCCAAGAGATTGAGGGTTGCAGCCTGGGTCATGGGGTGGGCTGCTGTGATCATCGTTTTCCTCTATGCACACCTCTCTCAGTTGATCACTGTATAAAAGGCTATATCTTGTTAAGATTTTTCCCTGCCAAACATCAAAAAATACTGAAGATCTCCATCCCCGCAGCACTTAACTCACTGATGGATATGTTACAAGTGATCACTGACTTGATCATGGTGGGGCGCATCTCTGCCTTTGCTGTGGCAGCAGTGGGACTTGGATTGCAGTCACTGATGTTTGTTTTTGCTGTTTTGACCCTGCTTCATGTCGGTACCTCGGCACTGCTCTCACGTTTTGTGGGTGCAAAAAGAATGAAACGGGCTTCTATGGGGCTCTCCACACTGCTCAGGTTTGCGTTTATGCTGAGTCTGCCTGTCATGGCAGCATGGTATTACCTTGCATCAAACATTTATGTCTGGTTTGGCACAGCACCTGAAGTGACAGCACTGGGTGCTGACTATGTGCAAATGCTTACCTGGATGCTGCCTTTTATCTTTATGAAGCTAGTCTTTGTCTCTGCACTGAACGCAGCAGGTGATACTAAAACACCTATGAAAGTGAAGATAGTCTCCATCATCCTCAATGTTATTCTGAATTATCTTCTCATCTTTGGACATTTTGGTTTTCCTGAACTTGGGGTACTGGGTGCAGCGGTAGGGACGGTCATAGTCAACATGTTGGAGTTTGTTGTTTATGTGATCCTGTATCTCAGACATAAAACACCTTACATTCCTTTATGGTACTACTCAAGATCTTTGCTTTCACGCGCACTTAAAGTAGGGATACCTGCATCCTTTGAGCGTGCATTGACGTTTGGGAGTCTTATGCTTTTTACGGTCATCATTACCCAGTATGGTACAGAAGCGTTGGCAGGGTATCAGATAGGTTTACGTGTAGAAGGCTTGGCATTTATGCCGGGGATCGGGTTTACGATTGCAGCGATGGCACTCATGGGGCAGGGTTTGGGAGCTAAAAAACCTGAACAAGCCAGAGAAGATGTACTTTTGGTACTTAAATACACGGTAGGATTTATGTTCTTTCTTTCATTTTTTATGATATTTATGCCGGAGAAGATCGTTTGGTTCTTTACAGATGATGTACAAACCATAGAACAAGCAAGTTTATATTTACGTATCGTAGGACTTTCTCAAATACCGCTTGCTTTTAACTTTGTACTCTCAGGTGCCCTTCGTGGTGCAGGAGACAGTAAGAAAACATTGAAGATCAATCTTACCTCACTCTGGTTTGTGCGTATCCTTCCTGCATTTGTACTTTCGTGGTATTTTGAAAATATTATGTGGGTTTATTTTGCAATGATCTCAGATACATTTGTGAAAGCAATATGGCTGTGGATCACATTCAATAAGGGAGAGTGGCAGAAGATAAAAGTGTAATATAACACCAATTTCATAACTTTGGTATACAGATTAGGTTAGAATGAGAAAAAATAAATATGGAAAAGTATTTTATGAAGAAAAATATAATTTTGATTGGTTTCATGGGTGTAGGCAAGGGGACGACGGCGCGTGCTTTTACAAAGAAGTATGGAATCTATATTATAGATACAGATGATCTGATAGAGTCAAAAGAGAACAAAGAGGTTAAAAAGATCTTTAAGAAAAAAGGTGAAGCGT
>JAGGRU010000028.1 GCA_021159425.1 Sulfurovum sp. | reverse complement strand
GCAATGACCGGGGGATTTTAAGTCCCCTGTGTCTACCATTCCACCACCCGGGCTTTAAAAATAGATACCACGTATATTTGAATTTTATTTTATATTTATGGAGCGGGCGAACGGGTTCGAACCGTCGACCCCAACCTTGGCAAGGTTATGCTCTACCGCTGAGCTACGCCCGCAAATCCATACCGCATTTAAGTTTTAGCTTAAAATTGGAGTGCGATTATAGCTAAATAATCTTTTAATGTAAAGAGAAAATGGGATTTTTGAATATAAAAGTGCTATAATCCATAAAAATATCCTGACATAAAGGTTTAACAATGAGAAGTGACGAAATAAAACAAGGCTTCAGTAGAGCTCCACATAGAAGTCTGTTACGTGCAACAGGTGTTAAAGATGAAGATTTTGAAAAACCGTTTATTGGTGTAGCAAATTCATTTATAGAAATTATTCCCGGACACTTTTTCTTAAACAAAGTATCAGAGATCATTAAAGAAGAGATCCGTGCAAACGGCTGTGTTCCTTTTGAATTCAATACTATCGGGGTAGATGATGGAATTGCTATGGGACATGATGGTATGCTCTACTCTCTTCCAAGTCGTGAGATCATTGCAAATTCCATAGAGACTGTTATGAATGCGCATAAGCTTGATGCTATGATAGCCATTCCTAACTGTGATAAGATCGTTCCCGGTATGATCATGGGTGCATTGCGTGTAAATGTTCCTACTGTTTTTGTTTCTGGTGGTCCAATGGCTGCTGGGCACAAAAAAGATGGTACTCCTATTGACCTTGCTACAGCGTTTGAAGCTGTAGGTCAATTTGAAGCAGGTGAAATAGATGAAGAAGAATTGACCGACATTGAATGTAACGCTTGTCCAAGTGGAGGGTCATGTTCAGGTATGTTTACAGCTAACTCCATGAATACACTTATGGAGGCAATGGGAATTGCTTTGGCCGGTAATGGAACCATATTGGCACTGACTCCAGAGAGAACTGAACTTTACAAAAAAGCAGCAAGACGTGTTTGTGAAATAGCTAAAATGGAAGCCAGTGAACGAGAAAAGTACAGAATGAAAAATATTCTGAATGAAAATGCTGTTCGTAACGCCTTTGCTGTAGATATGGCAATGGGTGGAAGCTCAAATACCGTACTTCACATGCTTGCGATTGCAAAAGAGGCTGATGTTGATTTTAATCTTGAAGATATTAATGCCATCTCTAAACGTGTATCACACATTGCCAAGATCTCTCCATCATTGACAACGGTACACATGGAAGACATCAACAAAGCAGGTGGAGTCAATGCCGTAATGCATGAGATGATGAAACGTGGTGATAATATTTTACTTGATAATCTTGCTATTACAGGTGAAACCTTATATGAGAAAGTGAAAAATACAGAAATTCTGGATACAAATATTATTCATACGATTGATAATCCTTTCTCTGAAGTGGGTGGTCTTGCTATTCTTTATGGTAACTTGGCTGAGCAAGGTGCAGTAATTAAAACTGCCGGGATTACGGGAGACAGAGTATTTACGGGTACGGCTATATGTTTCAACTCTCAAGACGAAGCCATAGAAGGTATCTTAGCCGGAAAAGTAAAAGCTGGGAATGTTGTTGTTATCCGCTATGAGGGTCCAAAAGGCGGTCCGGGTATGCAAGAGATGCTAAGCCCGACAAGCCTTATCATGGGTATGGGTCTTGGAGATGATGTTGCACTCATCACAGATGGTAGATTTTCCGGAGCAACAAGAGGAGCCAGTATTGGTCACGTAAGTCCTGAAGCTGCAGAAGGTGGTCTTATAGGTTTACTTGAAGATGGCGATGAAATTCACATAGATGTGGATAAGTATATTTTACGTGCAAACCTAAGTGATGAAGTCATAGCAGAAAGAAAAGCCAACTTCAAACCAATTTTCAAACCCCTTCAAAGTAAATGGTTAAGACAATACAGAGCACTTGTAACCAACGCAAGTAACGGAGCAATACTCGAAGCGGAATAAGTTACTCCGTACCAAAGTTAAGGGAAAATAAATAAATTGATAAAAGTTTGAGATTAAAGAATTTGGAATTTTATAAAGTAGATGATGAGCCAAAGCTCATCAGAGGAAGAAGCTTATGATGTTACTCTTCTGGCACCTTTATAACGCTTACTGTAAAAAGATTTCCCCAGCTTCGAAATAACAACTCTTTTCTTTGCTGAACTTGCATGAATAAATTTATCATTACCTAAATAAATACCTACATGATTCACATACCCCTTACGTCTCTTAGAAGTGTCAAAGAAAATAAGATCACCCGGCTGTAAATCTTTTCTATTCACATATTTACCATATTTAGATTGGGCGATCGCTCTTCTTGGAATACAAATACCATTCTTTTTGCACACATAAGAAGTTAATCCTGAACAGTCAAATGTATTTTTTTGTCCAACTGCACCCCATACGTATCTTCTTCCTAACTTCTTTTTGGCAAGTTTTGTAATATTAGATGATTTATGCTTCCCTTTGGAACTATTAAATACAATATCACCTAAAGAAAACTTATTACTCTTTTTACTGCTTGATTTAGCCATTTGTTTAAATTCAACACTGGAAAGTGTTTTAGCTAATTTACGCTCACTACGATTTGTCTTCGTTTTAGCCATTTTAATTTTTTTATGTGTTTTTTTAGAGGTTTTAACTATTTTCTTTGTTTTTGAATTATATGTATTCTTAGGAACTTTAAGAACTCTTCCTATTTTAAGCTTATCACCTTTTTTAAGTCCGTTAACTTTTCTTACTTCTGTTATAGTAGTATGATTTTTGTGTGCAATAGAATAAAGTGTTTCACCATTTTTAATAGTGTGCTTAACAGTATTTGTAGCTGCCTGAGTTGTAACAGTAGTCACAGTAGCGATGGATAATGGTAGTAATAGTTTGTAAAGTCTTTTCAAATAATTCTCCCTAATGAATAAAATGATCAATGGATACTAAAAAATATAAGATAATTGTATCTGCATATAATTAATGAAAAATAAACATAAACTTAACGTTATTTAAAATTTTCATATACAAAACTTATCTATTTTATAATGATCAGCCTTTCAACATCTCTGCACAATGATAGCAAATTGGACTTAAATTAAAATAAAACCGAAACTACTTATATTCGTTTTTCTTTTAATTCTTTTATAATATGATCCGCTACTCTAAATGCGTTTGCATAGATGGTCCATGTATATGGAACTGAACCTCCCGTGGGCATAAAACTTGCATCTGCAACAAAAAGATTGGGTACATCATGTGCTTGACAATGTTTATTGAGTACAGATGTTTTAGGGTCATTACCAAAACGGCATCCTCCTGCTACCAGGTTTTGGGGAGGTGCAGAGGAGACAGAGCTATATATATCTTTAGCTCCCATCTCTTCAAGTATTTTTTCACATTTTTTTGCAATATATTTACCCACTTTAAGATCTTGTGGATGTGCTTCTAAACGTAACTTCCCAACAGACATGCCATATTTGTCTTTATGCGTTTCATCCAGGCTCACAAAACAATCATCCGTAGGAAGCCAATCATTGAATACTTCAAAACGAATACTCTTTCCTTCTGTAAACCTTTTTACCATACGATCACCCAATGCCCTACCCCAAACAAGTTTCCCCTCTTCTTCATTATTCTTGCGTGCACGGGAAATAATGTTTTGATGTTCAAACATGAACTCAACAGAACCCCCTTTAAATGTACCATCCCACCAGTGGTCAATGAAATACCAGTCTAAAACGGAACGATTTACAAAGAGTCCCGTTTGCATTAAATCTTCAAATGTTATCTCTTTGAGACTCTCTTTTCTCAATACACCCTGGCCTGAACCCCCGGCAGAGAAAATAAGATTTTTTCCAAGTTCCCCAGAACTGTTTGCCAAGCCGTCAGGATGGTCTTTACTGGCAGAGTTAAGCAGAAGTCTTGCACTTTCATGTGCCTGTGCAGCCACAACAAACATCTTTGCTTCTATATGTTTCTCTTTAGCCGTAATTGTATCTACGATCAGAGCATAATCTACCTCATCTTTTTTGCCTGTATGCAGTGACTTAACATAAGTGTTACTCATAAGCGTTAAATTTCCTGTAGCAAGTGCCGGTTTTAACAAAGCTTCTCTCGAAGACCCTTTTGCACCGGAACTGCAGCCATAACTTCCACAAAAATTAGAGTAGTAACAGGCAGAACGATCTTTTTTATCTTTAGAGAGTACTGCTCTTGGCGTTACCAATGGTGTGATATCCAAATTTCTACAACTTTTATCAAGCAGTTTTACTACAGCATTTTCTTTTGTTGGAGGTTGTGTGAAATTCGCTGTACTTCTTGGAGGTTCAAATGGATGTTTCTCGTATTTTCCTGAAATTCCTACAAGCTCCTCTGCCAAAGTATAGTAAGGTTCCATATCTCTATAGGTGATGGGCCAATCTACTACGTTTGCCCCTTTGATTTCTCCATATTTACTTTTTAATCTAAAATCATCCGGATGCATACGATGTAACATTCCAGACATAAAGTTGGAAGAACCGCCAACAATATTACCATTCCAAAAGCTCCATCCGGAATCATAAGTAGGCGTTGCTATCCATTCTCCATCTACTTTTTCTTCTATAGTATGGTATTCATCAAAAAGATTTGGTGTTACAATGTCTCTGCGGGCATAAGCCAACTCATCTTTTGAAAATTCATCACGCTTGATGAGTCGTCCTTTTTCCAGGACTGCAACTTTATACCCTGCTTTACATAGTGTATAAGCAACCGCTCCACCACTTGCACCGGAACCGATAATTACTACATCATACTTCACACCCTTCATAGCTCTATATACCTCGAAGCAGGTCTGGGCAACCCACCAAAAGAGCCTAATGCCTTCCATCCTGACTCTTTAATGTTGGAACCATATATAGGATCAGAAAACAACCCTTCCATAGTAATGGTCATTATGCGTGAAAGCCAGTTGCTCCCGTAGTTGGTTTTTTCATAAGCTCTTAATGCTTGTTCTCTGTCTTTAGCGTTCATAGAAGTAAATTGTCCTTTTTCACGTTTCATTAGCTCCTCTGCTCCTTCAAGTACAAACACTCTTATATCTTTATCGTAACTCTTATGT
>JAGGRU010000207.1 GCA_021159425.1 Sulfurovum sp. | reverse complement strand
GGCTTGCTTCTTCAAAATAGGTATAGGCTGCCAAATAGACAAGAAGATGATCCGGTTTATCCGGTATAAGAATACGTACATCCACACCGCGAAGTCCTGCAAGCTGCAGTGCAGAGATGATGGCATCGTCCGGTACAAAATAAGGACTGGTGATCCAAAGCCGTTCTTTTGCAGAGTTGATCGCATGTAAGAACATTAATGTGGCTGTTTCTAGTTCATCTGCCGGACTGGAAGGCAACATATTTATCTGGATGTTTCCTGCTGCTGAAGGTGTCGGCTTCCAGGTTAAATTTAACTTATGATTATCTGTTGTCCAGAACCAGTCTTCAACAAATGAAATTTGAAGTGCCGCTGCCGCAGGACCTTCTACTCTTATGTGTGTATCACGCCAATGTCCGAATTTTGGATCAAGACCCAAATACTCATCTCCGACATTGTGTCCACCGACCCATGCCACCTTGCCATCAACGATGACAATTTTACGGTGATTTCGAAAGTTCAGTTGAAACCGATTCCCGGATCCTTTTCTTGTATTAAAAGGGTGTATCTCTACACCGGCTGTACGCAAATCATCCTGATAGGATTGTGAAAGGTCATGAGAACCTACTTCATCATAGAGTACATAGATTCTTACACCCTCCTCTGCTCTGACAATAAGGTGATCTTTGATCCTGCGACCCAGTCCATCATCATGTATGATAAAAAACTGAAATAAAATATACTCTTTTGCAGCATCGATCCCGGCTATGATACTCTCAAATGTAGCATCACCGTCTATAAGCAGTTTTACATCATTGCCATCCATACGTGGGATATCTGTCAACTTTTCAACCGTGTTGGACAAGAAACTCATCTCTGACTTGGGGACAATATGGGGTTTCAATTCCTCAAAAATATCTTTCAGTTTCTTTTGAATCTCAACATCAGTTGAGTGACGTGCTGCTGTGTAACCTTGAAAACGATTACGTCCCAGCACCCAGTAAGCCGGTACGGCAATATAGGGAAAAGTATTTAAAGCGACAGCCCAGGCGATGGCACCTTGGGAAGTTCTGGCTGTCATGATCGCATTAATAGAAGAGAGAAGCCCTGCAATATGAAACAGTAGCACTATGATGGTTATCCACATTTTATACCTTTATTATTTTATAGTTATCTATGAGATGAGAGAGCCACTTTTACGGTTTGTGATGCTTCGTTAAGCTTTGCAAAACGTGTTTCATACTCCTCTTTCAATCTTTCTTGTTTCTTTTTGATCTTTTCTTTTTTGTGATCATTTGCAGCTTTGAACTGATCCTTTAAAGTACTTGCTTTTCCGTTATACTCTATTTTTGCATCTTCCAGTTTCGTATGCGTACGTTTTTGCAAAATTTTCAGTTTTTGCTTTGTCTTTGAAAGGTTTTCCTTGATCTTTACCTCTGTTTGGGCATCTTCATCATTTAGCTCAGTTTTAAGATGTTCCATCTCCTCTACATTAAGTGAAATTTCACGTACCAACTGATCATTTTCTGTTTCTTTTAGAAGACGACGGAAGACAAGACCATGGCATGCTTCCATCTTAGTATCAAGCGGAACGATCTTATCTTCATCGATCTCTGCAAGAAGAGTGACAGAGTTAGGTTTCATCGCATCTGAAACATCATCGATAAACTCTGCATTGACACCTGCATTAGTCATGTCCAGTAACAGACCTGTCATTGAACCTGCAAATGCTCCAACAGCCAAACCTGCCGGTCCAGCAAGAAGACCTATTAAACTTCCCAGAGCCATTCCTGCAAAGGTCTTAGATGCTCCCTGTCCTTCCATATTTTTCATTGAGACTATGTCTAAATGGTCTTTTACGGCAATTGCTGACGAGAAAAGAGTAATCGTCCCCTCTGCATGCAACTCTTTTAATCCATCTAAACCCTTAAACGCATCTGTTTCATTTCTAAAGACCACTACAACCATTTTATTCATTATTTTTCCTTGTTAAATATTAATTATAATTTTGCAACATGATTTTATCATGATAATCAACTTTTGTCTATCCAAAAAACAAAAAATTATAAAGATACATTATATTTGTTTTTCGGATAGACAAAGATTTCCTATCCTGCTACTATAGGAGTTTAAGGTAATCGAATCAGAGTAGTAGTACTCACAAATAATCTATCAAAGGAATCAAAGTATGCCAACTGCTCTTTCTTTCAATCATGTGCTCAAACGTCAGATGATCGCTCTGTTAGTCCTCACTTTTATGATGATGACTTATCTTTATGCTGCAAAAGATACACTACCGCCTTCTGTAGATTGGTTTCAGAGTGGTATGGGACTGTTTGGTGGCCTAGCACTCTTCCTTGCCGGTCTTGACCAACTTACCGAGGGTCTCAAGATGGCCGCCGGAGATGCACTCAAAAATGTTTTGCAAAAGCTGACAAAAAACCGTGTGATGGGCGTCATAACCGGTACAGTGGTGACCGGTCTTCTAAACTCCTCTTCTGTAACCACTGTTTTAGTCATAGGATTTGTTACCGTTGAAATTATGACACTTCAGCAATCTGTTGCTGTCATTATGGGTGCAAATATCGGAAGTACGGTCACCGCACAGCTACTGGCATTCAATATCACCCAATATGCCCTGCTCCCTGTTGCCATAGGGTTTTTCATGACCTTTGTCGCAAAGCAGGACAAGATCCGTTACTACGGTATGATACTGATGGGACTGGGTATGGTCTTTTACGGTATGGGTGTCATGTCTGAAGCTATGGCTCCTTTGCGTACCTATGAACCTTTTATAGACTTTTTGGAGCAAATGAAGAACCCGATACTTGGTCTCCTGGCAGGTGCACTGTTTACCGGGATAGTACAGTCTTCTGCTGCTACCGTAGGTATCTCCATCGCCTTGGCAGCTGAAGGCCTGCTCTCTCTGCCTGCGGGCTTAGCACTGGCACTGGGTGCCAACGTTGGTACCTGTGTTACTGCACTGCTTGCAGCCTTGGGGAAACCGGTTGAAGCGGTCAGGACAGCTGTGGTACATGTCCTTTTCAATGTGCTTGGTGTACTGATATGGCTCCCTTTCATTGCTTATCTTGCAGATATATCCATTGCCATATCTCCTGTTTCAGATACTTTACAGGGAGTAGAGAAAATGGCTTATGAGATCCCTCGACAAATTGCCAACGGTAACACATTTTTCAATATAGCCAATGTATTTATATTTATTTTCTTTACCCCGTTATTTGCCAAAGCAGCAACAAAACTTGTACCGGAAAGAGTGAAGAAAAAAGAGCTGGTGATCACCCCGAAATACCTCAACGAAAATGCCCTTGCCATGCCATCTACTGCATTTGACAATGTACGTTTTGAAACTGCCCGTTCTATTGAGCTCATCCAGGAGATGGTCAGTATCTTACGAACAGCCGGTCAGGAAAAATATGATCCGCCGATGGACAAACTACAGACACTCTACCAGAATGTACGTATACTTGAAAATGCAAACCTGCTTTACCTGGGTAAGATCCGTCAGCTTGAACTAACCCAAAGAGACAGCCTTACCCATCAAAACCTGATGAGTACCAACACGATGCTTGAAGGGATCGCCTATACCCTTCAAACTGAAATTAGAGAGATAGTAAAGAAAGCTGTAGCGATAGAGTACAAGCCAAGCCAAACAACCAAAGAGTATATACAAGAGGTAGTTGAGACTACGCTACGAGCACTTAACCTGACAGAAAAAGGGCTTAAAGAGCATGATTATTCTGCTTTTAATGAGATACTGGAAATGAAACAGCCCTATAAAGAGCTTCTCGATAAATTTATGCAGAGAAAATCAGAACGTTTGGCAGATGCAAGTGAGAGTTATCTTGATGTGGTAAAAATAGAAACTACCCTTGTCAATACTTTCTATCATATTTACCACCTGAACCGGCTTTTAGCCAAACAGTGGATCAAGGAACAGAAGCTTCTGGACGAAAAAGAAATCTAATTTCTTTTGTTTTATGGATAGACAAGCGTGAAGTATCATGCTAGAATAGATAAATATTTTTATAAAGGAAATTTAAAATGGGAACAAAAAAAGATAGAAAAGATGAATGTATCAAACGATTTGAAAAAGAAGAGAAGCGTGCAGCTAAAAAGAAAAAGCGTGTCCCGGTATGGACAAAAGAAGAGAACTTAAAATACGACAAAGAGCTTGTAACACTTCAGGTCGAATTACTTAAACTTCAGAAGCATGTCAAAGAACAGGGCTTAAAAGTTTTGATGATCTTTGAGGGGCGTGATGCTGCAGGAAAAGGCGGGACGATCCAACGTATTACTCAACATCTTAATCCACGAGGTGCAAGGATCGTCGCGTTAAATAAACCGTCTGATACCGAAAAAACACAGTGGTATTTTCAGCGTTATGTTCCACATCTGCCAAGTGGTGGCGAAATGGTACTCTTTGACAGAAGCTGGTACAATCGTGGCGGCGTAGAGCCGGTTCTCGGTTTTTGTACACAAGATCAGCATCAGGAATTCCTGCATGCAGTCCCTTTTCTTGAAAAAATGCTGGTACAAAGTGGGATCATAATGATCAAACTTTATTTCTCTGTTACAAAAGAGGAAGAGGCGAAACGATTTGCAGAGCGTGCGGAGAATCCACTCAAAAAATATAAACTCTCTCCTACCGATCAATATTCACAAACGAAGTGGGACAGTTATACCGTAGCGGAGTATTCAATGCTCATGGCTTCAGATACTGAGCATGCACCATGGACGATCATTGATTCCAACGACAAGAAAAAGGCACGTATCAACACCATCAAGCATATACTCAATCAGATAGATTATCCTGATAAGATCAAGAAAAAGTATTTGAAGGTCGATAAAAAGATCATCCTTAGCGCTGATGACAAAATTGCAGAATTTGACAAGAATGTAGCTGATCTTGATCGTAAGAAGAATGATAAAGCCTAAAAATATCCAATAAATTATGGGCAAAAAAAAAGAAGAAATCTAAAGCTAAGTCATTTCTTCCTGCCTGGTGACACAGTCCACCATAATATCATCTCCACTTCCCTGGGTACTTTTGAGTGTTTCTGAAGGGCTTTCTCTAAACAACTCTCTATAATACGCAGAAAATCGTCCCATATGTTTAAAGCCCCATTTA
>JAGGRU010000372.1 GCA_021159425.1 Sulfurovum sp. | reverse complement strand
TGCAACACATTGAAGAAGCAGGTATCCACTCCGGTGACTCTGCATGTTCACTTCCTCCAGTTTCTATTTCAGTAGAGTTACAAGAAGAAGTAAAAGAGCAAACAGCAAAGATTGCTCTTGGTCTTGGTGTAGTTGGGCTTATGAATATTCAATATGCTATCCATAAAGGTGAAATTTACCTCATTGAAGTAAACCCCAGAGCTTCAAGAACCGTACCATTTGTTTCCAAAGCAACGGGTGTACCTTTGGCTAAAGTAGCTACAAGAGTGATGATCCAGGGTGATCTTAAAGAGTCACTTAAATTCTATGATACTTTCAATGTAGTAAATTTTGACAAAAAAATCATGGAGCCTAAACTAAAAGGTCATGTTGCAGTAAAAGAAGCGGTATTCCCTTTCAACAAACTTCCAGGTTCTGACCTTATTTTAGGGCCTGAAATGAAGTCAACCGGTGAAGTGATGGGTATCTCTGATAACTTTGGTATGTCTTTTGCCAAGTCTCAGTTTGCTTCCAAAAACAACATTCCCCTAGAAGGAAAACTCTTCATCTCACTGACAGCTGATGACAAAGAACATGCCGGAGAAGTAGGGTTAATGTTTACAGACCTCGGTTTTGAGATCGTTGCAACTTCGGGAACACACACAGCACTTCAGGAAGCGGGTGTAGCCTCCACAAAAGTACTCAAAATTTCTGAAGGTCGTCCAAATATTGATGATATGATCAAAAATGAAGAGATAGCCATTGCCATTAATACTTCAGACAATGCGGGATCTAAAACAGATGCAAGAACCATCAGACAGTCTGTGCTTTCCAACAATGTTGCTTACTTCACGACTATTGCGGCAGCAAAAGCAACAGCACTTGCTATTAAGGAACTTAAAGCTATAGGTGGTGAGTTAGAACCAAAAGCGTTGCAGGATTATTTAGCGTAATACGCAGGGTCGGTTTACCGACCAAAAATAAACCATTGGTCGGTGAACCGACCCTACAAGGGGAGAGATCATGTTTAACAACCTTGTTTTCCTCACACAAACCGATACCACTATCGGTTTTGTTTCACAAAATGCAGACAGACTCACAACTGTCAAACAACGCCCTCCCCATAAGCATTACATTAAAGCTGTTAATTCTCTACGAACACTTAAAACATTCACACGTGTACCCTCTTCTCATAGAAACAGAGTAAGACGTGCAAACAAAACAACATTCATACTGCCAAATGGATACTCTTACCGTGTCGTAAAAGACAGACATCACCTTCTACTCTTAAATCGTCTGGGTTGGGCATATACCACATCTGCAAACCTCAGCTCTAAAGAGTACAATGAAAACTTTGCTAGAAAAAGTGCAGATATTATTATTACACCATTAAAACAAAAATATTCTGCTTCAAATATCTATCAACTGGGAAAGACTACTCTAAAAAGGATACGATAATGTCAATCATCTATGAGAACAAAAATATCAAAATTGAGATCGAAGAGAGTGAAATCCCCTGGCTCAAAATTTTTACACAAAATCTTTACAAAGAGATGAGTGAAGTGCCTGCTGAGATTAAATTTGAGATCTATGATCTCTTAGACATTATTGAAAAAGAGATGATAGACTACTACAAGCCAAAAAAAATCAATATTGCTTCTTTTGGTAACTACATGCCTCATGTACATTGGCATATTATGGCACGTTTTGAGGAAGACTCTTACTTTCCTGAACCTATGTGGGGAGCCAAACAGAGAGAAAGTAAATTAGATTTACCGGATTTTGGGATTTTTTGTGAGAAAGTGCTCAAAGCACTTTCATAATATACATCTATTTTTTCAGTGAAAACTTAAACATTTTTTCCATAGCAATGGCTTCATCTCGTCCATAAATAACAATTTCTTTATCTACTACGATTTCTTCAGCATCAATTTTATTTGGATACTCTACAAAATTTAAAATATGTTTAATGGCATTAATTCGGGCTTTTTTCTTATTATCACTTTTAACAATGGTCCAAGGTGCCGCTTCAGTGTGAGTTGCACTGAGCATCATGAATTTTGCAAGTGAATATTCATTCCACAATTTTTGTGACTCTTTATCTACCGGAGAGAGTTTGTATTGTTTCAAAGGATCAGTCTCTCTGGCTTTAAATCTTCGCTCTTGCTCTTTCTTGGAAACAGAGAAATAAAACTTAAAGATCTTTATATCTTCATCAGCAATCATCTTTTCAAACTCAGGAGCATCTTTTAAAAACTTATGATGTTGTCGTTCTGTACAAAACCCCATAACAGGCTCAACCATAGATCGATTATACCAACTTCTGTCAAACATAACTATTTCACCGGCAGCGGGCAAGTGAGTTACATATCTTTGGAAATACCACTGTGTTGTCTCTTTGTTACTTGGTTTTTCCAATGCTACGACTCTGGCACCACGCGGATTAAGATGTTCCATAATTCTTTTAATGGTTCCCCCTTTACCAGCGGCATCACGACCTTCAAATATCATCAAGATCTTAAGCCCTTTATCTTTAACATGATTTTGTAATTTCAGAAGTTCCACTTGCAATCTAACTAACTCTTTTTCATAAGCCAATGTCTCTTTTTTTACCCAAACCTGAACTTTATTTTCTCTGTTTTTTATATCTTTTTTTTCTGCCATGATCTACTTTTCCTTTTTTAATTCATTCAGACATTATATCATATAAGCTAGAAGTTTTGAGAATTATAAACCCTCTTTTGGATTAATGCTGATCTTTTTACTGCAACATTAGGTCTTTTTTTAAAATTTATTAAAGTTTTTGTATTTACCTGGCGGGGGAATAAGAGTATAATAATCAGATAGGAAATAAAACAAAACATAAAAAAGCAGGAAACAGATGGAGATACAGACAAAATGTTAATACATAGTATGTACAAAAGTTTTTTATCGCCGATAATCATACTCTTATTATTGGGAGCTTTATTTCTTTTAGGGCACTATCCGGATATCAGTACTATTTTAGGAGGCATTGCGCTCTTTCTCATTGGTATGGAATATATGGAAAGTGGATTTAAAGCTTTTTCCGGTGGCCTGTTAGAAAAAGTATTGGGGAAATTTACAAGCACTACTCCCAAAGCCATTACTACCGGTTTTCTTGCTACAGCCATTATTCAGAGTTCCAGTTTGATCTCTATTATTGTGATATCATTTTTATCCGCAGAGCTTATTACTCTTACTTCTGCAGTGGGAGTGATCTTTGGATCGAATATTGGTACAACTGCAACAGCCTGGCTGGTTTCTACGTTTGGACTAAAAATAAAAATTTCTGTCTACGCCATGCCAATGATCGTTATGGGTATATTTATCCCTCTCTTTTTAAAATCCAACTCTTGGAAAGGTATCGCCTCCATTTTTATAGGTTTAGGCATTATTTTTCTTGGAATTGGATACATGAAAGAAGGTTTTGAGACACTAAAAGAGGGAATCGATCTTACTCAATATGCCATGGCAGGATATGCAGGAATTTTTGTCTATGTACTTGTCGGTGCAATTGCTACAGTAGTAATACAATCAAGCTCTGCTACTATGGCTATCATCATCACTGCATTGGCTACAGGGCAGATCGATTATGCAAATGCTCTGGCTCTGGCTATTGGAGCCAATGTCGGTACAACAGTCACGGCAGCACTTGGAGCATTAAAATCCAATGAGAACGGTAAGCGACTTGCTGTTGCTCATTTTATTTTCAATATCACAACAGCCATCATCGCTATTGTCTTTATTTATCAACTTGCTGATCTTGTGGATTATTTAGCTGTGCTTATTGGTATCAGTATTGAAAATTATACGATGAAACTTGCTCTGTTTCATACTATCTTCAATATTATAGGTGTTTTGGCAGTTTCTCCATTCATACATATTTTAGTTAAATATTTAAATACTCTGTTTGTACCCAAAGGGATAAATAAAGGTAAAGAAAAATATTTGGATGATGCAGTATTGACACTTCCCTCAACTGCACTCTCAGCTATTGTTATGGAGACAAAACATCTCTATGAAAATGCTTTTGATATTATTACGCATGGGTTAAATCTAAAAAAAAATAATCTCCTTTCATCCATGGATCTGGATGAAGTGCTTGAAGACTTACATACTCATAAATCTATTGATATTGATCTGTTTTATAAGCGCTGGATAAAAGATCTTTATGGTGAAATTATTGACTTTTCGACTAAAGCACAGGCAAATATGCCTCCGGAATATATAGAAGAGTTGTACAAACTCAAACTTGCCAACAGAGATATAGTGGAAGCGGTCAAAGGTACAAAACATTTACAAAAAAATCTTCTTAAATATACATCCAGTAGAAATGAACATATTAAAGAACAATATAACGATATTAGAAAAGGCTTGGCTGAGTTACTTAGAAATATCAATACGATTGCAACAACAGATGAGGAAGATATCATTATCTTATTACTCTCCAAAGCGAAGATACATGCCCAAAGATATGATATCATTACTAATGGTACACTTGATAAATTGATCAGAAAAGGTCTCATTACCAATCAAATGGCCACATCCTTAATGAATGACAGTGATTATGCTAATAGTATTAGTAAAAACCTTATTGCTATGGCAGAAGTGCTGTTTATCGATATTAACAGTGATTTGAAAAAACTGCACGAAGACATATCTATCAATGATAAAGATATAGATAATATGTTAGATTCGAACAAGTAGCTATAATCTACATTTATATTTAACTTTTTATTATTGTACTAAGTCAAAGAGGAGTATAATAGTTATATGAGAAAATTAAAAGGATTTAAGTAAAGATGGAAATACAGACAGTAAAAAAAATGCAAAAAGAAGCTTTAAAAGGCAGTGGTTTCGATTTCATAAAACTTGGTATGGCACTCTTTTTCATGGTGGCAGTACTAACATACAGTTTTATGAGTACAGGCGGCATACCTAACAATGTATTCCTGGCTATTGCCGCACTCTTTGGTGCCTATATGGCTATGAACATCGGTGCAAATGATGTAGCGAATAATGTTGGACCGGCCGTTGGTTCAAAAGCACTGACTATGGGTGGTGCTATTGTCATCGCAGCTGTATTTGAAGCCGCCGGTGCATTGATCGCAGGTGGTGATGTAGTCAATACCATTA
>JAGGRU010000309.1 GCA_021159425.1 Sulfurovum sp. | reverse complement strand
CTACTTCATGGATGATACGTCTTACCATGGGTGTATCTATGACTCCCGGGGCAAGTGCAGTGAAGTGGATCCCCGGTAGTTCTTTTGCATAGACAGAGAGTAGCATGTTAAGTCCTGCTTTGGAGAGAGAGTAGGCTCCCCAGCCTTTTGAGCCATTGACCGCAGCACCTGAACTGATGCCCACTATTTGCTTGACATGGGCATATTCATTAAGGGTATCAATGAGCTCTTTGTTTGCCCAGACATTGACTTCCATAACCTCTTTTATCTCATTCAGGTCGGTCTGAGCGAGTGTTTTGATCTCGCCAAGCAGGCCAGCATTTAATATGACAATATCAAAGGCATGGTTCTCTATAAAGGCTTTGATCTCGGCCTTGAGCATAAAAGTTTCGCTCAGATCATAAGGGAAAAAGAAAAAATGTGGGTTCTTGTCAAAGATTTTTGGAAATGTTCTTCCAATGGCATAGACAGTATCACCATTGGCAAGAAGCTCTTGCACCAATGCTTCACCCAACCCTGAACCGATACCTGTGATAAGTATTTTTTTCATATTGTAATCCTTTTGTTCTTTTGCTATGCTATAATTATACCAGAGTAAATATCTTACCCAAGTTGAAGCTTGGATGAGAGGTATTAAAGAGTAGTAAAGTTACTCTTTAATGAGATTTACATTAATTTAAAAAAGGATAAAAATGAGTGAAGTAAAAAGTCTAGATGAAAGAATTGAACGTATTTACAATATGTCGAAAGAGCACTTTGGAGAAGTACGTTTTGCAGGGATCAAAAAACATACAAAGATCGGTTGGGTGGCAAAGGTTCAGTTTGATGAATTTGATTCACTTATTGCTGAAGGTGATACGGCAATAGATGCGGTGAAAAACTTGCGTAAACGACTTAAAAAGATCATTGAGCGTTATAATACAGTATAAACCTGGAATGTTTATGGGATGCTGAATTGAAGAAAAATATAATATTGATAGGTTTCATGGGTATAGGTAAGGGGACGACAGCTCGTGCTTTTAGCAAGAAATATGGAACCTATATTATTGACACAGATGATCTTATCGAGTCAAAAGAGAACAAAGAGGTTAAAAAGATCTTTAAGAAAAAAGGTGAAGCGTATTTTAGAGAGCAGGAGCAGGCTACTGCTGACTGGATAGAAACATCTGTAAGTGGTACTTTTATCTCTTGCGGCGGGGGATTTTACAAAGTGAATAACCTTAAAAAGCTGGGTACTGTTGTGCTTCTTGATGCATCGTTTGAGTGGATACATAACCGTCTGAAGACAGCAAAAAATGCAAAAAATAAATTAGCGAAAAGGCCTCTTTTCTCACAAGAGAAAGAGGCTAAGAAACTCTATGCAGAACGTGAGAAGGCTTATAAGAAGTTGGCAGATGTTGTTGTAGATGTGGAGAATTTGTCTTTGGATGAGCAATTGGCGTTTATTGCTAAGAAGTGTATGTAGGCTTTTAACTGTTTTCTGTTGTAGGTCGGGGTGTCCCCACCCCGACGTGAACTTTATATCCAATATTTATTTGTGATTGTCGATAATGTCGGGGTGAGGGCACTCCGACCTACATGTTTATTTGTTGTTTCCAATACTCTAAACCTTTAAAAACTCCTGTTAACACAGCAAATATGAGCAGGGCACTTCCCGTGTAATAGGGTGTCGGTTCTGCAAATGGGGTAGGATCTTTTAGAAATATTGCCATAAGATATCCCCAAACAATAATTGTTATAATGGCAGCGACTCTTTTGAGCCATAAAATAATAGTTTCTTGTTGTGCTTTTTCCATAAGAAGATTTTATCCTAATTAGATATAATTCTAACAATTTAATTATCCGTATAAAAGAAAGACAATAATGCAACGATTTGAAACATACTTAAATGAAAACTTACCTAAAGTACCAAGCTTTCATCCTGTGTATGAAGATGCACTTGGGGTGATGCTGACTGCTGGTGGGAAACGTTTTCGTCCTATGTTGCTTTTAAATATTGTTGATACTCATGAACCTATGCTTTACAACTCGGCTCTTCCTGTAGCACTTGCTCTTGAAATGTTCCATACCTACTCTCTTATACATGATGACCTCCCTGCTATGGATAATGCTGATTTGCGTCGTGGTCATGAAACCTTGCATAAGCGTTATGATGAGGTTACAGCTATTTTAGCTGGAGATGCACTTAATTCTGATGCTTTTTACCTTATAGCCAAAGCACCGCTTCGTGAAGATATAAAGATTAAACTGGTGGAACTTCTTGCTCGTGACGGTGGGAGCAGGGGGATGGTACTTGGTCAGGCGATTGACTGTTATTTTGAAAATAAACCTCTTGATCTTGAACAGATAAAAATATTGCATACAAACAAAACAGCCAAACTTATTGCAGTATCTCTCCAGATGGGGGCGGTGATCGTCGGGCTAGAGAAAAAAGTACAAGATGAACTTTATGCTTTTGGTATTGACCTTGGATTACTTTTTCAGATACAAGATGATATTATAGATGAAACACAAAGTGAAGAAGAAGCGGGAAAAACTACTGGAAATGATACAGATAAAAATAGCTTTGTCAATCTTTTGGGACTAGATGAAACTGTCATTCAGGCAGATACACTTGCAAAAGATTTACAAAGACGATTTGAAGACTTTGATGAGAAGTTGCAAATAGCTTTACAACCCTTAATGAACACATACTTAAACAGACACAATTAAAGGAAAAAATAATGGCAATGACAGAGCAAAATACAATGCGTAAAAAGATGGCGAATACGATCAGATTTTTGGCTGCCGATATGGTACAAAAAGCAAACTCAGGACACCCGGGTGCACCAATGGGACTTGCAGATATCGCAGTTGTACTTTCTGAAAAACTCAGCCATAATCCTAAAAACCCAAAATGGCTCAACCGTGACCGTTTGGTATTTTCAGGTGGGCATGCTTCTGCACTTATCTACTCACTGCTTCACCTTTGGGGATATGACCTGAGTCTTGATGACTTGAAAAACTTCCGTCAACTAGACTCTAAAACACCGGGTCATCCGGAGTCTGGTCACACAGATGGTATAGAGATCACGACTGGACCACTTGGGCAAGGTATTGCTAATGCTGTTGGTTTTGCAATGGCTGAAACCTACACGGCAAACCAGGTAAACTCAGAGACATGTGAACTTATAGACCATAAAGTCTATTGTCTTTGTGGTGATGGTGACTTGCAAGAGGGAATCTCTTATGAGGCCTGTGCTTTGGCGGGACACTTAGGTCTTAAAGATATGGTGCTTATTTATGACTCTAATCATATTACGATCGAGGGTGACACAAGCATTGCCTGGTCTGAAGATGTTGAAAAACGTTTTGAGGCACAGAACTGGAATGTAGTGAAGATCAATGGTCACTGTTATGATGATATTGAAAAAGCACTCGAAGATGTAAAGTCTGCTACGAAACCGACTATCATCATTGCCAATACGATCATCGGTAAAGGTGCTGGTGAGCTTGAGGGGACACACCATACTCATGGTGCACCTCTTGGAGACAAGATCATTGCTGAATCTAAAGTAAAAGAAGGTTTTGATCCTGAGCAGACATTCCACATTCCTGAAGATGTACTTCTAAGATTCAGATGTGCACTTGAAAACGGTGACTTAGCTGAAAAAGAGTGGATCCACAGACAAAAAGAGGCACCGCTTTTAGAGCAGAATGAGGCTTTAGATAGATTGCTTAACCCTGATTTCTCAACGATCCAATATCCTGATTTCTCAGAGGCTCCGGAAGTAGCTACAAGAGATTCAAACGGTAAGATCCTTAATGCCATTGCAACAGCTATTCCATCATTTTTGGGTGGTTCAGCGGACCTTGCACCATCAAACAAAACAGACCTTAAAGAGTTGGGTAACTTCCCTAAAGGAAGAAACATTCACTTTGGTATCAGAGAACACTCTATGGCAGCGATCACCAATGCAATGGCACTTTACGGTACAACTATCCCGTTCAATGCAACGTTCTTTGTTTTCTCTGATTATCAGAAGCCTTCTGTACGTATTGCAGCATTGACAAGCATACAAAACTTCTTTGTCTGGACACACGACAGTATCGGTGTAGGTGAAGATGGTCCGACACATGAGCCGATCGAGCAAATTTCTCAGTTTAGAGCATTACCGAACTTCTATGTATGGAGACCGGCAGATGCAACAGAAAATGTGGAAGCATGGAAAACAGCACTGACTATTCAGGCACCACACGGTTTTGTTCTCTCTAGACAAAAACTTAAAACACTTAAACCAAAAAGAGATTTTGGAGAAGTAAGCAAAGGTGCATACATCGTCAAAAAAAGAAAAGATGCAAACTTTACACTCATGGCTTCAGGTTCAGAGTTGATGCCTTGTCTTAAAGCAGCATGTTATCTTAAGCCACTTGGTATCGTTGCAAATGTTGTCTCTGTACCATGTCTTGACCTCTTCAATGAACAGGATGCAGAGTACAAAGCAACAGTTGTTGATCCTAATACAAAAGTATTGGCAGTTGAAGCAGCCACAGCCACAGAATTCTACAGATATGCAGATGATGTTCTAGGCATGGAAAGCTTCGGAGCATCAGCTCCGGCAGACTTACTCTTTGAGAAGTTTGGATTTACCAAAGAAGGTATCATGAAACGTGCTTGTAAATTAATGGATGTGGAGTATAGAGAAGTGGATCTGGGAGAGTGTGAACTTTAATATTTATTTAAGGCATTATGTCTTATAATCCAAATGTAAATGCGATGACGTTTATATTCATGGCTTCTTCTAAGTTAGTTACTGCTAGCGTTTAGAGCCTAAAGCTCTGTATCTCTTTATTGAGGTGCAGGGCTTTTTTTTTGGCGTAATTTTAGGGTAGATGGTGGGATGGCTCTATGAAAGGAGCGAGCCTTATGAATAGTTTTAATGATGTCATCGCATTTATTGGTTATTTGTTTTTAGCAGTGTATTATTTAATGCATCTGTTTAAGCATTAGTCAAAAGTCTACCGATAGCAGTAACTATCGGTGGGCGCTTTTTTTAAATAAGTCTCTTAACTTTCGCACCTAAACCCAAGCATCTTCTGAGTGACATCCTGCAGCACAGCGATGATACTCACTAAATCTTCATTTCTATTTACAATAT
>JAGGRU010000031.1 GCA_021159425.1 Sulfurovum sp. | reverse complement strand
GTGTATGTCCAAAGAGTATATGCATTTCCTGGATCCTGGGTGTGTTGTCCGAAGGTACGATGAGGTTCACATCGCAAACTTCATTCATTTCCCCTCCGTCACGACCGGAAAAACCGATCGTTGAACACCCTGACTCTTTGGCAAGTTTAAGTGCTGAAATGATATTGGCAGAGTTTCCGCTTGTTGAAATACCTATAATCAAGTCACCTTTGTTTGCCAGGGCTTCAACTTGTCTGTCAAATACTCTGTCATAACCATAGTCATTAGAGATGGCTGTAAGTGCCGAAGTATCTGTAGTAAGGGCAATGCCCGGTAATCCTCTTCTCTCACTCTTGTAACGTCCTGTGAGCTCTGCTGCGATATGTTGTGCATCTGCGGCAGAACCGCCATTACCGCAAAGAAGTATTTTATTGCCTTGTTTTAAAACAGTCACAGCAAGTTGTGAAGCTTTAGCCAAATCATCTTCCATTGTGCCTATAACAGCTTGTATTGTTTCCAGATGCGAGGCAAATTCATTAGCAATTACTTGTTTCATCATATCCCTTTATTCTCTCTATCGTTTTTGTTGTACTTTTTCCTTCAACAAAATTCACCAGTCTTAACTCATCTGCGATATCCTGCCCCACCACGTCTTTGCCTTCATAGTCACCGCCTTTGACCAAAATATGCGGCTGAACAGCTTTGATCAGTGCATAAGGCGTATCATCATAAAATTTTACCACATAGTCAACTGCTTCAAGTGATGCCAGAATGTAAGCTCTGTCATCTTCAGAATTAACAGGTCTGTCCGGTCCTTTGAGTCGGCTTACACTTTCGTCAGAATTCAATCCTAATATAAGTACATCTCCATAACTCTTTGCCTCTTCAAGATACTTCACATGACCTACATGCAATATATCAAAGCAGCCATTGGTAAAAACGATCTTTTTGCCTCTGCTCTTTAACTCGTTGCTAAGTACAGTGATCTCTTCAAGCGTTTTTATGTGTGAATCAGAGGTTGATTTATTGAGACTGGATTCGTACTCTATTATCTCATTGAGAGTGGCAGTTGCTGATCCTATTTTACCTACGACAACACCTGCTGCAAGATTGGAAAAGTTTACAGCCTTGTCTATGTCATATCCGCAGGCCAAAGCAAATCCAAGTGAAGCCAGAACCGTATCTCCGGCACCTGTTACATCATACACTTCTCTGGCAACGGTAGGGTGTACACGGAGTTTATCATCAAATATAGCGATCCCGTCTTCACTCAGGGTAATAAGTGAAACATCCAGGTTACACTTCTCTTTTAAAGTAGAGATTGCAATTCTCAGGCTTTCATCATCTTTTATATCTACTTTAGAAGCAATGATCGCCTCTTTTTTATTGGGTGTTAGAAGGTAGGCATTGCTGTATTTTCTATAATCATCACCTTTTGGATCAACCAATACTTTTTTGCCATTCTCATTGGCAAATTGGATGAGTTTTTTCGTCAGTGCTGTTGTCAGAACGCCTTTGCCATAATCAGAGAGGAGAACAATATCATAATGAGAGATATGTGTTTTAAATGTTTCAAATATTTTATCTTGTGCCTCATTTGAAATATCTTCTGTACTCTCCTTGTCATAACGTACAACTTGTTGCTGCGAAGCTATGATCCTACTCTTCTTTGAAGTACTTCTAAGGTCTTGAACGATTAAAAAATTATCCTTTATACCAATTTCATGCATAAGTGATTTAAGCTCATCGGCATTACTGTCATTACCTATAACGCTTAAAACATCTATACTGGCACCTAAAGCAGAGAGGTTATGCAGAACATTCCCGGCACCGCCAAGTACAGAAGTCTCTTTTTCTATAGCAACAACCTGTACGGGTGCTTCAGGAGAGATACGTTCGCATTTTCCCCAGAGGTAGTGGTCAATCATCAGATCACCGATAACTAAAATACGAGGTGTTTTATTCTTTAATTCTATCATTGAGAGGCTACTTCACTTCTTCATTGTATGTATTTTTAATATCTTCTATATAATCTTTAATTCCATCTTCAAGTTCCCATTCCGGTTCATACCCAATAAATTCTCTAGCTGTGGAGATATCTGCCTGTGTATGCATCTGGTATCCCGTAAACGGATTGGGGAAATACTCTGTACCATAGTTGGTATGTAAGACTTTTTGTAAAATATCAGCGATGTCCTGAAAAGATCTTGGTTTTGCAGTTCCTACATTGTAAACACCACTTTTCTTTGCTGAACAGGCTTTTATGTTGGCTTGTATGACATCTTTGATATAGACAAAATCACGAACTATTTTGTCACTTCCTTCAAAAAGACGAGGTGTTTTACCTGCCAAAATTTGATGGCCAAACTGAATAACAGTTGAGGCAGTTTTGTCTTTAAAGAACTCTCTTGCACCATAAACATTAAAGTATTTAAGTCCGACAATGCTCATGTCAGGATTTTCTTTCATGTATCTGTAAGCTATCTGATCCATGGCATACTTTGAAAAACCATAAGGATTTTCAGGACCTTCTTTGCCAACGGTTTGAGGGGAGGGTTGTGAACCGTATGTTGCAGCAGAAGAGGCATAGACTAATACAGCATTCATCTCTTTCGCCATCTCTAAAATAGGATAAAAACTGTTTACATTGGTCTGCATAATAATTTCTTGATCATATACACGTGTATCAGAGATAGCTGCTTCATGAAAAATATAGTCAAAGTTATAGTGTTTTAAATTCTCAAGGTCAGAGCTTGAATTGAGGTTGCCGCAAATAATGTCACCATGAAAACCAATGAGGTTTTTGTAGTGTCCAAAGCTTTTTAAATTACCGTTTGAAAACGTCTCTTCAGATCTGAAACAGTCAAAAATGACTATGTTTGCTTCAGGAAAATTATCTTGAAAGTAAAATGCCAAATTAGAGCCTATAAATCCTGCTCCGCCTGTGATGAGAATGTTTTTGTGATTAAAGTCTATATCGTTATATTTCATGGATTTATTATACCCTGATTTTCTTCTAAAAACTATGATTATTGTTATGAGGTGCCATAAATAGTACTTTGGTATAATATGGAGATAGTTTAACTTAAGGTACAAAATGAAAGCACTGTTCATATACTACTCTCCCTATTTTTCTGCCTATAAAAAAGAGTTCTTCTTCGCTGTCCTGGGTATGATCGCAGTTGCAGTCGGTACAACGGGTTCTGCACACTTGCTCAAACCGGTACTCGATGATGTATTTATCAATAAAGACCGGGAGATGCTTAATTTGATCCCTTTTGCGATCATTGGTATTTTCTCTTTGAAATCTATAGGAAAATTTGTTCAAACCTATTATACGGTCTATATTGGAAATGATATTGTGCGAAAAATACGTAATAAACTCTCTTTTCATCTGATGCATCAGGATATGGAATATCTCAATAAAATGCGAAACGGTGAACTGTTGAGCCGAAGTACCAATGATATTGTACGTATTCAAAATGTTGTCTCCTCTCTCATTCCTGCCGTATTGATCAATGCAATGTTGATCGTTTCACTTACAGGATATGTGATCTATCAGAGTCCCAAACTTGCATTTTATTTTTTGATCGTGATGCCTTTGGCTCTCTTGCCTTTACAGATGCTAGCCAAGAGAATGAAAAAGTATTCAAGGTCATCACAGGAGTCTGCTGCGGATCTTACGTCAAGACTCACTGAAATGTTTAACAATATTGAGATCATTAAGTCGAACTCTTCACAACAGTATGAACAAGATCAATTTTCCAAAGAGAATTTGAATTTTTTTAAACTTTCTATCAAACAGAGTAAGATCAATGCCCTGGTAAGTCCTGTTTTGGAAGTCTTTGGGTCAGTAGCTATTGCGATCGCTATTTTTGTAGGGGCACATGAAGTAATAGCTGATGAGATGACAGTAGGATCTTTCTTTGCATTTGTAACAGCACTTTTTATGCTTTACGATCCTATTAAAAGATTTTCAAATATTCATAACCAAATGCAGGATGCATTGGCAGCAACAGAGAGGATCGATGAACTTTTTAAAGTAACACCTGCGATCACATCAGGTGAAGATATTTTAAAAGATGTGGAAGAGATCAGCTTTGATGATGTTTCACTTTTTTATGAAGAGAAGGCAGCACTTGAAAATGTGAATATTACAGCCCAAAAAGGGAAGGTCTATGCCCTGGTAGGAGACAGTGGGGCGGGGAAAAGCTCTTTGGTGAATTTACTGGTTCGTTTTTATGATGTAAGCAAGGGTACACTTTCTGTCAACCATGAAGATATCCGATCCTATACCCTCGCTTCTTTGCACCACAAAATTGCTTTTGTCACACAACGTATTTTTATCTTTCAGGATACCATAGCACATAATGTCGCTTATGGAGAAGCTGTAGATGAAGAGAGAGTGGTTAGAGCACTTAAGAAAGCCTTTGTTTGGGATTTTGTAGAGCAATTACCGGAGGGTATTGAAACAAGACTGGATGAATTCGGAACCAACTTAAGCGGAGGGCAGCGACAGCGTATTGCTTTGGCACGCGCACTCTATAAAGATCCTGAAGTACTCATTTTAGATGAAGCAACTTCCGCTTTGGACAATAAGAGTGAAAAAGCCATACAGTTGGCACTCGAAGGTATCAAAAAAGAGATGATCACCTTTGTTGTAGCACACCGTTTAAGCACTATTGAATATGCAGATGAGATATTGGTATTTGAAGAAGGGAAAATTGTAAGCAGAGGTACTTACAGTGAATTGTCTGCTTCTTCAGAAGCCTTTCAGAAGCTTACAAGCGGTAAACAATAAGTTTTTTAAACCATTAAATGGTCGGTAAACCGACCCTACATTCTGGAATTGAGTTAAAAGTGTATGTGGCATTTGTTATATCTTTATTTCCAATATAAATGGAATTTCCTATTTCTGCATTAAGAGCAAGATCTATATCGCTCTGTTTGTCTCCGATGAGCCATGAATTAGCCAGGTTAACAGGGTAGTCTGCCAAAGCCTGTTCTATCATACCTGTAGCAGGTTTACGGCAGTGACATTTATCTTCCGGTGTATGAGGGCAGTAATATACTTTTTCTATCTTTAAGGCTTTTTTTTCAAACTCATCTATCATCCAATCGGTCAGTGCAGTAAAATTTTCTTCACTGTAATACCCGCGACCTATTCCGGATTGATT
>JAGGRU010000013.1 GCA_021159425.1 Sulfurovum sp. | reverse complement strand
AAAGAGGACATCCAAGACTCAAGCCTAAACAAAAAGAGCCGGAGTGGTACTTTGGTAATCCTACTTTAGTCAATAATGTAGAGACCATTGCTACGGTACCTTTCATTGTTGAAAATGGTGCCGATGCTTACCGAGCGTACGGAACAGAGAAAAGCCCGGGAACATTGCTTTTTGCCATGTCTGGGCATATTGAAAATCCGGGTGTCTATGAAGCTGAGTTCGGCACTTCTATGATGGAGTATATAAACCATTACGGTGGTGGGATCAAAAACGGGAAGAAACTCAAAGCAGTGATTCCCGGTGGTGTCTCCTGTGGTGTCTTAAATGCTCAGGAAGTAGAGAATTTGACACTTGATTATGAAGCACTGCGTGGTATTGGTAGTTCTTTAGGTACAGGCGGTATGATCCTCATGGATGAAGATACTTGTATGGTGACTGCGTTGAAGAATATATTGGAGTTTTACCACGAAGAGTCCTGTGGACAATGTACACCTTGTAGAGAGGGAACAGGCTGGGTCGATAAACTCGTAGGGAAAATACTCGATAAACGTGGTACAAAAGAAGATATTGACAAACTGTTAGAGGTAGCACAAACAATGAACGGGAAGACCATTTGTGTTTTTGCACCATCTGTCACAACAGTGATAGTCTCATTTATCGAACGATTCAGAGATGAATTTGAGGGGGCATTATGAGTGAAATGGTAGAAGTTATAGTTGACAAAAGGGCTTTTAATGCTGAAAAAGGCACACTTCTCATCGATCTGCTGATCAAAGAGAAGATCAAAGTACCTTACTTTTGTTACCATGAAGCATTGGGTGCAGACGGGAATTGTCGTATGTGTATGGTGGAGATAGAAGGGCAGAAGAGACCACAGATCGCTTGTGATACGTTGATAAAAGAAGGGATGGAAGTACGTTCTACCGGTGAGAATATAGAGAAAGTACATACAGATATTTTGGAACTGGAGCTCATTAACCACCCTGTTGACTGTCCTACCTGTGATCAGGCCGGTGAATGCTCACTACAGAATTTTTATATGGACTATGGACTGAATGATTCAAAAATTACCATACCCGAAAAGGTAAAAGGATTAAAAAAAGTAGACCTTGGTTCCAATGTAATGCTCGACCAGGAGCGTTGTGTACTTTGTGCCAGATGTACCAGGTTTACAGATAAGATCACAGGCACACATGAACTTGGTATCATTGGTCGTGGTGATCATGCCAGGGTCAGTACCATGCCGGGAAGAAAACTTGACAATCCTTATGCCATGAATGTGGTGGATCTCTGTCCTGTCGGAGCCTTAACCTCTAAAGATTTCAGATTTAGCCAAAGGGTTTGGTTTCTAAAGACTGTGGATTCCATATGTCACGGTTGTGCCAAAGGGTGCAATATTTACATTGACCACAATAAAATGAAGTATAAAGATGATCAACTTTACAGATTCAGACCTCGAAGAAATGATGAGGTAAACGGATTCTTTATCTGTGATGAAGGACGACTCTCTTATAAAGCCTTGCAGGAAGATCGCCAGGAAAAGATCGTACTTCATGGTAAAGAGATATTGGAAGAGGAAGCGATAAAAGCGTTTCAGACATTAGTAGAAAAATATAAAAGCAATATCACGGTAGTGATAGATGCAAATCTTTATACGGAAGAGATAGAAGCAATTTTAGACTTTTCCAAAGAGATAGCTGCGAATGTCTGCTCTCCACTTGAAGTCTATATTGATGAAGAATTCGAAGATGACATGTTGAAATCTGCGAACAGGGCAGCAAACTCTAAAACGATTGAAAACTTGAATATTAACAGCAATATACCAGATAAGAGTGGACTGCTGATCAACTTTAATCATCCCGGAGAGTTTGAAGCAGAGTTGAAAATAGACTTTAGAACGCATCAGGATGCTAAGACAGAATTTATTTTACCACTTGCAAGTTATGTTGAAAGTTCAGGGCATATAACAAATGAAGACGGTATTAGCCAATATTGTGAGAAAGCTCTATCTAAAAATGATCCTGTTCCAACGGTTATTGAATGGCTTGAAAAGGTAAGATCATGAGTTTAGCAGCAATATTGATAGCCATACTGTCTTTTGTTTTGGGTGCACTGCTTGCGCTTCTTACCATTCCTGTATTGGTTTGGCTGGAGAGACGTGTAGCTTCTCTTATTCAGGACAGACTCGGCCCGAATCGTACCAATGTATTTGGTTTTCGTTTTGGTGGCGTTGTCCAGTCTTTTGCAGATGTAGTAAAACTGTTACTCAAAGAAGAGTATTACCCTTCGCATATAAAAACCGGAAAATGGCTCTTTATGTTGGCACCGGTCATTACCTTTGCTGTAGCACTTTTAGCCTTTATGGCGATCCCTTTTGCTGATACTTTGCATATAGACGGTGAAGCTTTAAGAGTTCAGGCACTTCCTATTGATTATGGGGTTTTATGGTACCTTGCGATTGGTGCTATCGGTGTTTTGGGTGTGATCTTCGGTGGTTGGCTCTCACATAACAAATATGCACTTTTAGGATCAGCCCGTGCAGGTTCTATGGTCATCTCTTATGAATTACCCTTGGGACTGAGTATTTTAGCCTTTATCATCACTTACAATACTGTCGATTTTAATGCTATGGTGCAGTGGCAAAGCGGTACATTTTTCGCTTTTCTGCCTGCCTGGGGTATTTTAGTCCAGCCTATAGCCAGTATCATACTCATTGTTTCACTTTTTGCCGAAACAAACCGTAACCCTTTTACCGTTGCAGAAGGTGAGAGTGAGATTGTTGCAGGATTTATGACAGAACATACCGCTATGAAATTTGCAATGTATTTCATGGGTGAATATATTGCTATGAATACGGCATCTGCTGTTATTATTACTGTGATCTTCGGCGGATATCAAATTCCGTGGGTCAGTACAGAGATGATGCTTCAGAATTTCTCTGTTTTTGCTATGGTATTGATGATCTCAGTACCTGTTATAGTCGGACTTCTCATTAAATGGATGAGAAAAAACAATACAGTTCGTCCTACAGTCAGCACAGACAGCGGAAGAAACTTTGAAACAAAAGTCTTGACGATCGCTCTTTTGAGTATGACAGCACTGATTGAAGTGATCTTACTCTATCTGGCATTTTTTGCAGACAGTTCTTTGGCAAATTCCATTACAGTTATGCTCTTTCAGATCGTAGTGTTTGTAGTGAAACTGATGATGTTCAATATCTTTTTCATCCTTATCAGATGGACTGTGCCACGATTTCGTTATGACCAGGTGCAGCATTTGGGATGGTACTATCTTTTACCACTCTCTCTTTTAAATCTCTTTATCACAGCGCTCGTCGTTGTAGGAATTACGTAATGAAACAAAAAATAACAGTCATACCAAGATATGGCAGCTCTTTTAAAGACAAGCTGTATCTGCCGGCAATTTATGATGGTGTAAAAGTAACGTTTAAACACCTCTTTGACAATGTAAGTGACATTAATGCGGTTGATACTCTGGAATATCCTGAAGAGCAACCGACAGACATCACAGACAGATATCGTGGTCTGCATAGGCTCACACAGAGATCAGATGACTCTATTGCCTGTGTTGCCTGTTTTATGTGTGCCACTGCCTGTCCGTCAAACTGTATATTTATTGAAGCGACAGAGAGAGAAGACGGTCATGATGAGAAAATGCCTAAAAGTTTTTTCATAGATACTCTTGAATGTGTTTTTTGTGGTTACTGCGTAGAAGCCTGTCCCTGTGATGCTATTCGAATGGATACCGGTATCTTTTCACTCACAGGGAATTCAAGAGAAGATTTTGTACTGAATAAAGAGCAGCTTTTAGCAAATAAAGGTGCTTTTGGAGAGGAGAATTCTTGTGCTAGAGATTAGTATATTTTCTATTTTGGCATTGTTTATGATCGGCGGAAGTATTGCCATGATCAGCAATAGACAGACCGTCTTTTCTGCATTTGGCTTTTTGGTGGCCATGATAGGTTTAGCAGGAATATTTGCATTGCTAAACAGTCAATTTTTGGCTGTAGCCCAAATTATGGTATCTGTCGGTGCTGTGGTTGTGTTAAGCATGCTTACGATCCTGACCGTGAATGCAAACGGAAAAAATATGCCGCATGAACCAAATAAAAACAAATGGATCATTTTCACCTCTATTTTAGTGGCACCCTTTACGATCCTGCTCTATAAAGCACTGGCAACACTGCCGGATCATTTTTCCACTATGGAGACCATCAATTCAAAAGTGATAGGAAAAGAGCTCTTCAGCGAATGGGTACTGCCTTTTGAAATTTTATCTATTTTACTTTTAAGTGCTATGGTCAGTGCCATTGTCATCGCCAGAAAGAGTAAAAACAAAGAAAGGGGAAGATCATGACTCCAAATATGTTTTTTCTTTTAGCGTCGATCCTTTTCAGTATCGGACTTGTGGGGCTTGTGAGCAGAAAGAATCTTTTTATTCTCTATATGTCCATTGAATTGATGTTAAGTTCTGTATCCCTTATTTTGGCAACACTCTCAAAAGTACTTGGAGATGCAAGCGGTTCTGTGATGGCACTGCTTATGATAGGTGTTATTGCTTCTGAAGCAGCTGTTTTTCTGGCGATGATTGTTCATCTCTATCGTGAGAACAGAACCATAGACAGTGATACTTTCCATGCCTTAAGTGAAGGAGAGAACAATGCTTAGTTTAATTGTTGTATTACCTTTTTTATCTGCATTACTACTCGCAATAGTCTATTTGAGTGATACAAAAGCCAATAGATATACATTTTATACCATCGTTGGAGTAGGGGTACCTGCGATCATGACCCTATTGTCATTGATAGTCGGATATCAACTCCTTAACGGAAGTGATACTATACATAATACTTTGTTCCAATGGATAGATATTGGTGACTTTAATATCTCCATAGCATTTATGGCTGACAGACTCTCTGTTGTAATGATATCTTTCATTACATTCATTGGAACACTCATCCATATCTATGCAGCAGGCTATATGAAAGAGGATGAAGCGTATGGAAAATTCTTTGCCTATTTCAATCTCTTTATGGGAAGTATGCTTCTTTTAGTTCTGGCAGACAATCCTATTATAATGTTCATAGGTTGGGAACTGGTAGGATTAAGTTCTTATCTTCTTATTGGGTTCTATCATCAGGAATCAGCCAATATTACTGCTGCCAATAAAGCATTCATACTGAACCGTGTGGGTGATTTTGGTTTCATCATGGGACTTGCACTGCTTTTTGTCAATGTAG
>JAGGRU010000051.1 GCA_021159425.1 Sulfurovum sp. | reverse complement strand
AATATCCGTGAAGATGAGCTTCTTCACCTGGATGAGTCCGGTATTGTTGAAATGGGTACCTATGTGAAGCCGGGAATGATCCTTGTTGGTAAAGTAAGCCCTAAGGGGGAGATCAAACCAACGCCTGAAGAGAGATTACTTAGAGCGATATTTGGTGAAAAAGCCGGGCATGTGGTAAATAAATCACTTTACTGTCCTGCTTCTATGGAAGGTGTGGTTGTCGATATTAAAGTCTTTACAAAAAAAGGCTATGAGAAAGATGCAAGAGCGATCCAGGCGTATGAAGAAGAGAAAGCAGTTCTGGATGGCGATCATCACGATCAGCTTCTTATGATAGACAGAGAAGAGATACTTCGTATTTCAAATTATCTTGCAAGCCAGGAGCTGGTTAAAGATGTAACGATCGGTGAAGAAGAATTCAAAGCAGGATCTAAAATTGATGAAGCAACGATCAAAGGTGTAAACAGATTTGCACTTAGAGGTGTGGTCCAATCTTACTCTGATGATGTTCAAAATGAATATGAGTCACTTAAAAACTACTTCTTGAAGCAGAAAAAGAGACTCAAAAATGAGCATGAAGAGAAGTTAAATATTCTTGAAAAAGATGATATCCTTCCTTCAGGTGTGACTAAACTGGTTAAAATTTATATCGCTACAAAGAGAAAGCTCAAAGTGGGTGATAAAATGGCGGGACGTCACGGAAACAAAGGTATTGTTTCTATTATTGTTCCGGAGATCGATATGCCATACATGGAAGATGGAAGACCGGTTGAGATCATCCTTAATCCACTGGGGGTACCTTCTCGTATGAACATCGGGCAAATTCTTGAAGTGCATCTTGGATTGATCGGTAAGAGACTCGGTGAGCAGATACAGGATATGTTTGATGCAAAACAGGAGAACTTTGTACAAGAACTTAGAGCAAAAATGATCGAAATTGCAGATGTTGCAAAACTGATGAATGCTAAAGAGCTTCTTGGAAATATGTCTGATGAAGAGCTACTTAAATATGGTAGAGACTGGTCAACCGGGGTTAAGTTTGCTGCACCGGTATTTGAAGGTACGAACCAAGCTGAATTTGACAAGCTATTCGAAATGGCGAAGATAGATGCAGATGGTAAAATGGTGCTCTTTGACGGTAAAACCGGTGAGCAGATGATAGAGAGAGTAAACGTCGGGTATATGTATATGCTTAAGCTTCACCACTTGGTTGATGAGAAAGTGCATGCACGTTCAACCGGGCCATACTCGCTTGTTACACAACAGCCGGTCGGTGGTAAAGCTCTCTTTGGTGGACAGAGATTCGGAGAGATGGAAGTCTGGGCACTTGAAGCTTATGGTGCGGCACATACTCTTAAAGAGATGTTGACGATCAAGTCGGATGATGTTGAAGGTAGAGCAAAAGCATACAGAGCCATTACCAAAGGAGAGTCTGTTCCTGAGTCAGGTGTACCTGAGACAATGTTCGTATTGACCAAAGAGCTTCAGGCACTTGGTTTAGATGTGGATTTATTTGAGAGTAAAAAAGAAGTGGAGGGTGAAAATGAGTAAGTTTTTAGAGAATTTAACACCAGTAGATCTTAACAGTGAAGAGAGACCGAAGGATATAGCAGCTTTAAAATTGGGAGTTGCAAGTCCTGAAAAAGTACTTTCCTGGAGTTTTGGTGAAGTAAAAAAGCCGGAAACGATCAATTATAGAACCCTTAAGCCGGAGAGAGACGGTCTTTTCTGTGCAAAGATCTTTGGACCTATCAGAGACTATGAGTGTCTTTGCGGTAAGTACAAAAAGATGCGTTATAAAGGTGTAGTGTGTGAAAAATGCGGGGTTGAAGTAACCTCTTCTAAAGTAAGAAGAAACCGTATGGGTCACATCGATCTCATCGCACCTGTGGCACATATTTGGTATGTCTCTTCATTGCCGTCAAGAATCGGTACACTTTTGGGTGTAAAGATGAAAGATCTTGAGAGAGTACTTTATTATGAAGCATACATTGTTAAAACACCAGGTGAAGCTTCTTATGATTCTGCGGGAACCAATCCGCTTGCTAAGTATGATGTTCTCAATGAGGAGCAATATCAGCAAATTATGCAGCGCTTTGGTGACAGTGATTTAGATGCAAGAATGGGTGGAGAGATCGTTCAGGAACTTCTTGCTGATCTTGACCTTGTAGATATGTTCGCGCAACTTAAAGAAGACATTCAAGCTACAAAATCTGAAGCTAAAAGAAAAACAATTGTTAAGAGACTTAAAGTGATTGAAGCATTCCTTCACTCAGGTAACAGACCAGAGTGGATGATGTTGACACAACTTCCGGTACTTCCACCGGATCTAAGACCTCTTGTAAGTCTTGATGGTGGTAAATTTGCAGTTTCAGATGTGAATGACCTCTATAGAAGGGTGATCAACCGTAACCAACGTTTAAAAAGACTTGTGGAGCTTGATGCACCGGAGATCATTGTTAGAAACGAAAAGCGTATGCTTCAGGAAGCGGTAGATGCACTTTTTGACAATGGTAGACGAGGAAACGCTGTAAAAGGTGCCAACAAAAGACCACTTAAATCACTTTCAGAAGTGATCAAAGGGAAACAAGGTCGTTTTAGACAAAACCTTCTTGGTAAGCGTGTGGATTTCTCCGGACGTTCTGTTATTGTTGTTGGTCCTGACTTACGTATGGATCAGTGTGGTCTTCCTAAGATCATGGCAATTGAACTCTTTAAGCCGCATTTGATGGCTAAACTTGAAGAGAAAGGTTATGCTACGACGCTTAAGCAAGCCAAAAAGATGATCGAGAAAAAAGAAAATGAAGTATGGGAGTGTTTAGAAGAGGTAGTTGATAATTACCCAATTTTACTAAACCGTGCACCAACGCTTCACAAACTTTCAATTCAAGCGTTCCACCCAAGACTTATAGAGGGTAAAGCGATCCAATTGCACCCACTTGTATGTTCGGCATTTAACGCCGACTTCGATGGTGACCAGATGGCGGTACACATACCACTTTCAGATGAGGCTATTGCTGAAGCAAAAGTATTAATGCTTGCATCTATGAATATTTTGCTTCCTGCCTCGGGTAAAGCGATCGCGGTACCTTCTCAGGATATGATTTTAGGTCTTTATTACCTGACACTAGAGAAGAAGGATGTAAAAGGTGAGCATAAACTTTTCTCTTCTGTGGAAGAAGTTGAAATTGCATTTGAACAAAATGCGCTTGATCTGAATGCACGTATCAGAACGGTTGTCGAGGGAAGAATTGCTACTTCTACGGCAGGTAGATTGATCTTGAAATCTATTATCCCGGATTATGTACCGGAAAAATACTGGAACAAGATCTTGAAGAAAAAAGATATTGGTGCTTTAGTTGACTACATCTATAAAATAGGTGGTGTGTCTGAGACTGCCGGCTTCCTTGATGATCTTAAGGATATGGGTTTCAAATATGCAACAAAAGTAGGTGTTTCTATCTCTATTGATGATATTAAAATTCCTGAAGTTAAAGAATCACTTGTTGTTGCTGCGAAAGAAGAAGTGAAAGAGATCCAAAAGCAGTATGGCGCTGGTCTTTTAACTACTCTTGAGCGTTATAACAAAATTATTGATATCTGGACAGATGCAAACTCTAATATTGCAGAGAGTCTTATGGACTTGATCAAAAAAGATAAAGACGGATTTAACTCGGTTCACATGATGGCGGATTCCGGGGCAAGAGGTTCTGCTGCTCAAATTAGACAACTCTCAGGTATGAGGGGTCTAATGGCGAAATCAGACGGGTCTATTATTGAAACACCTATTACGTCAAACTTCCGTGAAGGTCTAAATGTACTTGAGTACTTTATTTCAACGCACGGTGCGAGAAAAGGTCTTGCCGATACAGCACTTAAAACTGCCAATGCGGGTTACTTGACAAGAAAACTGATCGATGTTGCGCAAAATGTTAAGATTGCTATGACTGACTGTGGTACACATGAAGGTATTGAAGTTTCAGATATCGTTGTGGGTAACGAGATGATCGAACCATTGTCAGATCGTATCTATGGTAGAGTTCTATCTGAAGATATCATTGACCCTATCACTTCTGAAGTACTTGTAGCTGAAGGTACGATGATAGATGAAGAGACAGCGACACGTGTACAAGAAGCAGGTGTACGTTTAGTTGTTATTAGAGCACCATCTACATGTAAAGCCCCTAAGGGTATTTGTGCAAAATGTTATGGGCTTAATATGGCAGACAATATGATTGTTAAACGTGGTGAGGCTGTAGGTGTTATTGCTGCACAATCTATTGGTGAGCCGGGAACACAACTTACACTTCGTACATTCCACACAGGTGGTACTGCGACTGCCGGTAAAGAAGAGCGTTCTGTTGTTGCGACTAAAGAAGGTTTTGTAAGATATTACAACCTTTCAGTATTCCGTAACAGAGATAGTAACCTTATTGTTGCGAACAGAAGAAATGCAGGTGTTCTGCTTGTTGAGCCAAAAATAAAAGCGGTAACTTCCGGTAAAGTTTCTATCATTGTAACTCATGATGAAATTGTTGTATCTGTTGTTGCAAAAGGTAAAGATGAAGTGAAATACAACCTCAGAAAATCTGATGTTGCGAAATCAAATGAGCTTGCAGGTGTTGCAGGTAAAATTGAGGGTAAACTATTCTTACCGCTTAAAGATGGTGACAAAGTAGAAGAGGGTGACTCTATTGTTGAAGTGATCAACGAAGGTTGGTCTGTTCCAAGTCGTATTCCTTTTGCTTCTGAACTTAAAGTGGAAGATGGTGCACCGGTAACTCAAGAAGTAAATGCAGAATCTAAAGGTACTGTAAAGTTCTTCTTGCTTAAAGGTGATTACCTTGAAGCACACAATACAGTGAAGTCTGGTGACAAAGTAGTTGAAAAAGGTCTCTTTGCAGTGATCGTTGATGACAATAACAGAGAGGCAGCAAGACACTACATCTCCAGAGGTTCAGTTGTTCAGTTAGATAACAATGCGGTAGTAGAGAGAGGTGCAAGAGTTTCTGCACCTGAAAGCTCAACGCAGGTTGTTATTGCAGAGTGGGATCCGTATTCAGAGCCTATTATTGCAGAAGCTAAAGGTACATTGAAATTTGAAGATATTATTCCTGGTGTGACTGTAGTTGAACAGTTTGATGAAGTAACAGGTGACACAAGACTGGAGTTAAATGAGTATATTCCTGCAGCATACAAGCCGGCGATCATTCTTGCAACTGAATCGGGTGAAATTATTCGTTATCAGCTTGATCCTAAAACCATTCT
>JAGGRU010000152.1 GCA_021159425.1 Sulfurovum sp. | reverse complement strand
ACTTTGGATCTCTTGATTATTTGAAGATGATAGTTGATTTTTACTGTTATCCATTTCCAATCCTATAGATTCATTCAAACCTTCACATACCATTTCACGAACTTTACTTGCGTGTTCTCCTATGCCTCCGGTAAAGACAATGGCATCAACACGACCGAGTGCAACGGTATAGGCTCCTATATATTTTTTGATCCTGTAAGTGTACATTTCAAGTGCAAGGGTAGAGAGTGGATCATTGTGTTCTGCCTGGTCGATCACTTCTCTCATATCATTCGTTCCGCAAATTCCTTTTAATCCACTCTCTTTGTTTAACATTTTGTCTATGGCATCTATATCCATCTCACTGTTATGAGCAAGATAAGGAATGATGGCAGGGTCAATATCTCCGGAACGTGTACCCATCATAAGACCTTCCAAAGGAGTCAAGCCCATAGAAGTGTCTATGCTTTTTCCCGCTCTGATAGCAGTAACGGAAGCACCATTCCCCAAGTGCAGGGTGATCAGGTTTACTCTGTTTAAATCTTTGTTCAGCATCTTTGCTGCTTCTTTTGCAACATAAGCATGAGAAGTGCCATGAAAACCGTAACGTCTGATATTTGATGCTTTACTCAGCTTATAGGGAATAGGGTAAGTATAGGCATGTTCCGGCATGCTTTGGTGAAATGCAGTGTCGAAAACAGCGACTTGGGGAAGGTTGGGATATTTGTTATACAGGGCTTCTAACCCTTCAAGATTGGCAGGATTGTGCAGTGGAGCAAGAGGTATCAGTGAACGGATCGTCTCAATCACTTCTTCATTTACCAGAGTTGGTTTTTGGAATGCTTCTCCACCATGAACTACACGATGTCCTACTGCATCAAGTTCATCTATGGATGTGAGCACCTTTGACTTCTTTAAGAGAGATAAAATGGTATTGAGTGCCTGATGATGATCTGAGACAGAAGAGGTATGAGACTCTTTAATTCCTGCATAGTTGATTTGAGAATAGCTCTCTTCTTCTCCTATGCGTTCAATTAAAACAGAAGCGATGCTTTTTTGGTCGATGAAGTATTGACACTTGATGGAAGAACTGCCGGAGTTCAGTACGAGGATCTTCATTTCTCTTTCCCCTGCTGTGCCTGAATCGCTGTGATTGCAACTGTATTCACGATGTCGTCCACCAGACAGCCGCGACTGAGATCATTGACAGGCAAACGCAGACCTTGAAGTACAGGACCAATCGCCAATGCACCGGTTGAACGCTGTACTGCTTTGTATGTGTTATTTCCTGTGTTGAGATCCGGGAATATGAATACGGTAGCTTTTCCAGCCACTTTAGAGTTTGGAAGTTTCTTTTTTGCCACTTTTTCATCTATGGCTGCATCATATTGAATAGGACCTTCTATAAGATAGTCCGGTCGCATAGCCTGTGCCAATTTTGTGGCTTCCCTGACTTTTTCTACTTCCGGACCGGTACCGGATGCTCCGGTTGAGTAAGAGAGTAGTGCCACTTTGGGTTCAATGCCAAACTCTTTGGCTGTATCTGCAGAAGAGACTGCAATTTGTGCCAACTGTTCTGCTGTCGGATCCATATTGACCGCACAGTCACCATAGACCAATACCTTGGTGTCAAGGCACATGAAAAATATGCTTGAAACAATGGAAATATCTGCTTTTGTTTTTATGATCTGCAGAGCAGGTCTAACAGTATCGGCAGTGGTATGTGTTGCACCGGAGACCATCCCGTCTGCCAATCCTTCCTGTACCATCATGGTGGCAAAGTAATTTACATGTGTCATTGCATCTCTGGCGACATCAAGCATCAAACCTTTCTCTTTTCGCATCTCATAAAAACGTTGTGAGAACTTCTCTGTGAGTGGACTCTCTTCCGGGTTAATGATCTCTGCTTTACTTGTGTCCAGACCCATTTTTAGACATTGATTTTCAATTACTTTTCGATCACCCAGAAGAACGATATCAACAATACCTCTACGAATTAAGATATCACTTGCTCTAAGAATGCGTTCATCATCACTCTCCGGAAGTACGATCTTTTGTCTCATTGACTGGGCTTGTTCAAAAAGCTTGTATTGGAACATGATCGGTGTCAGCGTAGAGTTTGAACTGGACATAAATTGTTCTGTTATTTTTTCTTTATCTATGGCAGCAGAGAATAAGCCTTTTGCAAGTGTGATCTTCCGTATACTTTGTACTGTGATATTTGCAGGTACTTTTTCAAGGGTGATAGCTGTCTGATAGCTGTCTGATTCAACTGTAAAGATGGGAACGGGAGTTTCAGAAAAGTCTTCAAGGAGATTCATGATCGCCGGGGATAGAGCTATACCTCCACTGAGGATGATACCTATGATATTTGTATGGTTTTTAGCATAAAAGGAGAGTAGTGAGATGATGATAATATCTACACGATCTCCGGGGACGATCACAATATCACCATTGTCTATATGAGAAAGATAATTTTCAACACCCATGGCAGCAATTTTATTTCCATACACAATATGCTGTAGCTGCTCCTGATTTCCCATGATCATTTGGGCTTTAAGTAATTTTGTAATTTGATCCAAAGTTGGATTGTTTAACTCTTTGACTTCAGGGAGTATGTAAATTTGTTCATTTATCTTCTTTGCGTTGATGCGTGTTCTTATATTTTCTACAATATCTTCATTGGCTCTATTGATAAATGTAGCTAAATGTGTACATCCTTCTTCTCTGATCATTTCTCTTGTAAGCAGTATTTCATTGACTATTTTATTGCTTGACTTTCCTCTGGCTTTTATGATTGGAACAAAAACAGTATTTAAGTTTTTAGCTATTTCCAAATTTATATCAAAGTCAAATACCGAAGAAAATACAGTATGCGGATATCCTTCTATAAGAACAAAGTCATACTTTTTGTGTAGTTTTCTTACTTTACGTATCAAAGATTCATGCAGTTTGTCTTCTGTATTGCTTCCATAAGCTTCTGTATATTCACTGATCGTAAACCCGGAACATTCATCATGGCTCATGTTAAGGTTAAAATGTTTGAGCATGAAGTCAATATCATTGTCTATTTCATCTCCATCAGGGACAATTGGACGAAAAAAAGCAACCTTTTCATATAGCCCTTTCAGCATTTCCATAAATCCTATGGAAATGATCAAACAACCTGCACGTGATTCTGCCGCAGCAATATAAATACTTTTATGATCCATGATGAACCTTTCTTTTTAGAGTGAATCCTTTGAATATGCTATTCATTGTTAATCCATACTGTGAATAAAGTTGTCATAAAGCTCTTCGAGTTTATGGTCTTTCTTTTTAACACCTTCCTGTTTTCCTTTAGGCAGTGCATCTTCAAGTACTTCAATACGTTTGAGTAAGTATTCAAAGATCTCTTTGTTTACATCGGGGATCTTGTTATGACTGAGAGGAGTTTTGTCAAAGCCTCTTTTGAGTACTCGTGCCGGGATACCAATGGCAGTTGAGTCACAGGGTACATCTTTAACTACAACAGAATTTGCACCGACTTTTGAGTTCTTACCTATGGTAATATTTCCAAGTACTTTAGCCCCGGCACCGATGACGACATTGTCTTCAAGTGTAGGGTGTCTTTTCCCCTTGCTTGTACTTACGCCACCCAAAGTTACCTGCTGATAGACGATCACATCATTACCGAGTATCGCAGTCTCACCGATGACCACGCCTACACCATGATCAATGAATACTCTGCGACCTAAAGTAGCAGCAGGGTGAATGTCTATAGTGGTTAAAAACAGACCTATGGCAGAGATAAGACGTGGAAGAAACCTTAAACCCTTGTTGTAAAACCAGTGTGCGATACGATGAAAGAAGAGTGCCCATAAACCAGGGTAGTTAAAAAATAGTTCAAAGGTAGAGTGCAGGGCAGGGTCATTTCTTTTGACATTAAGAAAATCTTCTTTTATAAGGGTAAATACGTTCAATTCTCTTGTCCTTGTTGTTTTTCGTTCCGGGCTTGATTCGAACCCAGCGGGTTCGCTGTCTTAAGATAGCTATTTTCGCTTAAATAAAGGTAAAGTTTTTCTAAAAGTTCTCTTTTTTCTTCTTTACTTATGTGCGTAGACTCTTCTATCTGGTATTTCAGTGTTTTATCTATAAGGTTTGTGTCATAGTCTAAGTCGTCTAAAACATCCATGAGATTTTGTGCTTCTATAAGATGATCTATTGTATATGACCCATCTTCATTAAAGTTTATCACACACTCGGTAGGGTGAGTAAAGAGGTTGTGCTTCATACCCAGTACTTCCTGATACGCTCCCGTAAGGAAAAAGCCCAGGAAGTATTCTTCTTTACTTACATCTATGTCATGCAGATAAAGTGGTAAGTCACGGTTAAAACCTATCTCTCCGTCACTGTCACAGGTAATGTCCCAGATGCTTGCAGGATTGGTTGGTTTTGTATCGAGACGATCAAGCGGCATAATAGGAAACTGCTGAGCTAAACCCCAAAAGTCAGGCAGTGACTGGAATGCAGAGAAATTCACAAGATATTTCTCCTGTATACGGTCTTGGAGTTTTTTAAGTTCATCTGTACCTTCTGTATGTAGTAAAGCAATAGACTTTTTGATGATCAAATTGACAAGTATTTCCGTGTTTGAACGATCTTCAAGGTCTATGTAACCCAGGTCAAAGAGTGTCAGAAGACTTTCCATATGGTCAAGTGCATCGTGCAGATATTCTCTGGCATGCTCACGTGAAAGTGAAGTATAGAGGTCATGTAACTCTTCTATGAGCGGTGGATTGTCTTTTTTAAGTCTTAAACCTTTTGCGTTGTACTCTTGAGAAAAAAGCTCAAGTACGGGTGCAACCAAAACAGAATGAGATGCTGCGATGTAACGCCCTGATTCAGTAAAGATATCAGGTTCAGCAACCCCTTTACGTTTAGAGATCTCCTGCATCAAATAGACGACATCATTTGCAAATTCACTTAAGGAGTAGTTACGTTCCTGCTTTCCTTCATGTTGGCTGTATTCTACTGCCAAACCACCGCCTATGTTGATGGCTCCGAGTGCCTCAGCACCACGTTTTTTAAGCTCAGCATAAATGTTTCCGGCTTCTCTAAGCGCTTTCTTAAGAGGTGCGATATCTGACATCTGTGAGCCAATATGAAAATGGATCATCCAGAGTTTGTCCAGTAATTTATGCTTTGTAAGCATTTCATAGGCTTCAAGCAACTCTGTAGAAGTAAGCCCGAACTTAGAACTGTACCCACCGCTTTTTGCCCAGATACCTATGCCTGAACTGTGAAGACGTATACGTACACCTATTTTAGG
>JAGGRU010000220.1 GCA_021159425.1 Sulfurovum sp. | reverse complement strand
ATAGAAAAAGGGAAAGACCCGGTACAGAGCTCTAAAGATCTTTTGGGCTAAAATGAAACAGGTTCAAATAAGTTACTATTTAGACAACGTTAGTAAATATGCCGGCTATCTGGCAGCTATTTTAGTGGTGATCCTTTCACTTCTTGTTTCTTATGATGCAGGGATGCGTTATCTGTTTTCTGCTGGTTCCATTGCTTTACAGGAGATAGAGTGGCATCTTTTTGATGTGATCTTTTTGCTTGGTTTGAGTTATGCCCTTAAACATGACAAACACGTAAGAGTGGACATCTTTTTTGAACGTTACAGTCCAGATACAAAAGCTACAGTCCAAATACTCTCCATGCTTCTGCTGGTCATTCCTTTTTCTCTGATCTTCTTAAATGATGCACTAGATATGACCTTGCAGAGTTACCTGCAACATGAGATCTCTTCTGACCCGGGGGGATTGAGTAACCGTTGGATCATTAAAGCCATGCTGGTATTTGCTTTTGTTCTGCTCATACTTCAGGCACTGAGCGAGATACTGAAGGCATATCACCGCATAGAAAAAAAGATCGTGTTATGGCGTACACTTAGGATAGTGTTGCTTTTAGGTACTTTGGTCTATGTGGCTTGGTATAACAGACTTGAGTTTTGGTTTGAACCAGTGTTTTTGATGTTCGCTATGGCTTTAGTTCTGCTTTTATCAGGTTTTCAAGTTGCCTTTGTATTTGCAGGAGTGGCACTGTTCTTTGCTCTCATAGCGGATGAAGTAGGTCTGGGTGTATTTGAAATGCTTCCGTACAGAACGTATGGGATCATGGGGAATATGACGCTTATGGCGATCCCGCTTTTCATTTTTATGGGACTGATACTTGAAAAGTCCAAAATGGCAGAAAAACTGCTTATTTCCATGGGTCAGCTTTTTGGGAAGGTAAGAGGTGGGTTGGCTATCTCTGTTGTACTTGTTGGAGCGATACTTGCTGCAAGTACAGGTATTGTCGGTGCTTCTGTAGTGATGATGAGCCTTATTGCTTTGCCTTTAATGCTCAAACATAAGTACAGTCCGGGCTTGGCATCCGGGAGTATTGCTGCGAGTGGTACTTTGGGACAACTGATCCCACCTTCTATTGTACTTATCATTCTTGGTGATCAGATGCACCTTTCTGTGGGGGACTTGTTCAGAGCAGCTGTAGTACCCGGATTGCTGCTTATTGTCCTTTATATACTCTACATTTTACTGATCTCATATTTTAACAAAGAAGTGGCACCTGCTATCGTGTCAGATGAACCTTATGGAGATGTGGTCAAGAAAGCGCTTAAAGCTATCCTCCCGCCACTTTTACTCATAGGTGCAGTACTTGGGTCTATCTTTGCGGGAATTGCTTCTCCTACTGAATCTGCAGCGATCGGGGTACTGGGTGCCATGGTCTTGGCAGTATTTAATGGTGCTTTCTCTTTCGAGCTTGTACGTTATGCCAGTATAGAGACAGTAAAACTCACAGCGATGATCTTTATGATACTCATCGGAGCTACAGCATTTTCACTTGTTTTCAATGAATTGGGTGGTGGAGATATGGCACTTGAATTCTTTACAGGAGATATGGAAGACAAATGGACCTTCATTCTTATAGCGATGCTGGTGATCTTCCTGCTAGGCTTCTTTATTGACTTCATTGAGATCGCATTTGTGGTTGTGCCTATTTTGGTACCGATCGTTGCATCATTCGGCATAGACCCTATCTGGTTTGCCATACTCATAGCGATGAACCTTCAAGCTTCATTTCTCACGCCACCCTTTGGATTTGCACTCTTTTACCTCAAAGGAGCAGCAGGAGACAAGGTGAGTACAGGAGCCATATATAAAGGGGTCATACCGTTTATCCTGTTGCAAGTGTTGGCACTGGGGATCATTGTACTGTTCCCCGAAATGATATATCTGTTCGGAAAATAAATATAAAGGTCAAAAATGACACCTAGAGAATCAATTAAAATATTATCAGATAGAATGAATGAGGCTATTATAGGTCAGAAACATATTGTGAATCGTTTTATCATGGGATTGCTTGCAGACGGAAATATGCTTGTAGAAGGTTTACCCGGGCTTGCCAAGACCAGGGCGGTACGTTCTATGGCTGATGCAATTGATGCGACATTTTCACGTATACAGTTCACTCCGGACTTGAAACCTTCAGATGTAATGGGGTCAGAACGTATTTATGAAGTGGAAGGAAAAAAGACATATCGTCTTCATAAAGGTCCTATATTTGGAAATATCATTTTAGCCGATGAAATTAACAGAGCCCCTTCCATGGTACAGTCTGCCATGCTTGAAGCGATGGAGGAACATCAGGTAACCATAGCAGGACAGACCTTGAAGCTGCCTAAACTGTTTATTGTTCTTGCGACTCAAAACCCTATAGAACAAGAGGGGACATTCCCTTTGTCTGAAGCACAGAAAGACCGTTTTTTCATGCATGTAAAGATCGATTATGTCAACATGGATTCAGAATATAGAATGATCCAAATGGTACAAAATGAGAAACATCATCAAAAAGTACAAAAAGAGACAATATCTCAAGAGATGATATTCGCAGCGCGTGATGAGGTTGGCAAAGTGAAGATAAGTGAAGAGCTTGGAAAATATATTGTTGAGCTTGTATTTTCCACACGTTATCCTATGCGTTACTCTAAACAGTTAGATGTCATGATCGATGTGGGTGTAAGTCCAAGAGGTTCTCTTGCATTGACTCAATGTGCACAGGTTCATGCATGGATGAAGGGGAGGAATGAAGTGGCGGTTCAGGATGTGCATTCTGTCATCCATGATGTTTTTCGACATCGTATCATTAGGAGTGAACACACTCGTTTCTCCGGTATACAGAATGATGCAATTATCGATATCATAGTTAAGGCGGTTCCACTACCGGAGTCAGTAAGACATTAAGAATCTCAAACAGGAACCTTAAACTCGTTTGAGCCCCAAATTTAATTTGCCTTAAACGAGTTTAAGGTTCCTGTATTATCCAAAGAGTTTAGAGAAGAATGAGCCTTTTCCTGCCAATTTATCTATGATCCCAAAGTAATAGGCATTGTCCTTGAGCCCAAGCTCCGGGTACTTGAGTTTACCGTCCGGCATGACTGCAATGGTAAAGGGGACAGATTGAACTTTAAATGCCTCTGCCAGTTTTGGGTTTCTTGATACATCACATTTGGCTACTACGATGTTATTCTCTTCTCCATACTTCTCTAAACCATTTTCCATGAGTTCCATAAGCATTTGACAAGGTCCGCAGGTGGGAGAGTAAAAGTCTATAAAGACGGGTTTTTCATTGTTTTTGATGATCTTTTCATAATTTTTATCTGTAATTTCCATACGCTTAGTGTAGCCTTTTTTATGTTAAAATACTCTCATGAATAATATTAGAATAGAATTTAAAGAAACCACAGTAGAAAACTTACAGGCCTTTTCAGAGATACTCAAAAAAGATATCAATACGATGCTTGAAGAGGCATTGGAACAGTACTTTCAAAGTGAACAGGAAAAACTTTTAGAGAAGAATCAGGATGATGAAAATGCTATGACAAACCTTGACTATAATGAGTTTTGGGATGATGTGGAGTTAGATTAATGTTAAATTGTGAATTAGGTATTTAAATACAGTTTATATACTAAAAAATAGATATGAAAGTCTAATAATGATAAAATAATAAAAATTCAAGGATACGTTATGTTAGATGAATTAAGAGATTATCAGCGAATTATTTTTACAAAAAATAACTTTACATACAAAAGATATTTTCACAAAACGTTAAATCTTGATAAAAAGTTAGTAGGTATTATCGGAGCCAGAGGAGTGGGAAAAACTACTTATCTCATCCAATACCTTAAAGCGTTGGATCTTCCTTTCAGTAAAAAACTCTACATCAGTGCAGATACCATTACCATCCCGTCACTTTTTGAAGTTGCAAATGCTTTCTATAAGGAGGAGGGTGAAGTTCTGATCATAGACGAGATCCATAAGTACAAACATTTTGAAATAGAACTCAAAAAGATATACGATATTTTAGATCTCAAAGTCATATTTAGTGGGAGCAGTGCTTTAAAACTAGATAATGCAAAAGCCGATCTGAGCAGAAGAGCAATCGTATATCAAGTAGATGGATTGAGTTTTAGAGAGTTTATAGAGTTAAGTAAAGAGATTACTCTCCCGTCATTTACTTTGGAAGAGATATTGGAAAACCATGTCGATATAGCTTATGAATTACTCAAAAAGTTCAATCTTACATTACTTTTTAGAGAGTATCTTAAAATGGGATATTACCCTTTTTATTTTGAAGATAAAGAGGACTATCTCATTAAACTGAACCAAACGATCAATACTGTGATAGAAGTTGATATTCCTTCTATTTTTCCTATAGAGTATGACAGTGTACAAAATTTGAAAAAGTTGGTTCGCTTACTTTGTGAATCTCACCCCTATACCCCAAATATAAAAGAGCTTTTGGTAAAAATGGACATGAAAGACAACTACAAAGGTCTTTATAGATTTTTGGAATATTTGAATAGAGCAAAAATATTTAACACAATCAAATCAAAAACAAAAGGTGACAACATCTTTGTCAAACCGGATAAAATATATCTCAACAACACAAATTTGCACTATGCCTATTGTTCACAAAGTAACATTGGGACTTTAAGGGAAGTGTTTGTAACAAGTATGCTGCAAAGCAGACATCAACTTGAAGTTGCTAAAAAAGGTGATTTACTGGTAGATGACAAATATCTGCTAGAAGTGGGTGGCAAAAAGAAATCGTTTAAACAGATAAAAGATATAAAACATTCATTTGTTGTGTCTGATAATGTGGAAATTGGCAGTGGCAACAAGATACCTATGTGGTTATTTGGATTTATGTATTAAATTGGGGATGAAGATGATTTTAGACAATAAACAAAACGGATTAGTAGGTGACACTTTAAAAAAGTCATAAAAGTGAATCGTCTTTCGTTTGAAAATTTTCTACAGAAGATACATCACAAAAGAAGCCAATTGTAGATAAAATAAACAAACTAAAAGAACAGATGCTCTCTTTACGAAGCACGATCAAAAAAGAGTCACAGTTCAATGCCAAGGTGAGACTTAATATGCAAGTCAAAGAGTTGAATGAAAAAATAGAAAGGTTGAAAAGTAGTTTATGAGATTGGCAACCAAGTGTAGGATAAACCAATTGGTTAGTCACTATCGGCTACCGAACAAGGTAAGTGTGCTTGCAGGGACTCACCGTAAGAGTTGTATTATAGCAGAAAAAATTAAATTTTTATCAAGGATATGTGTGGAGGAAAGATGGAAAAACTAGATGGTAAG
>JAGGRU010000293.1 GCA_021159425.1 Sulfurovum sp. | reverse complement strand
GGGTCTACACTTGATGGTCTGATAAAGCATGCTATGGAGCACAGTACAGTGGTCAAGCAGAGTAAAGCACAAATAGAACTGGCACAGGCGAGTCGTGAAGAGAGTACCTCTGCACAGTATGGAAGCATTGATCTTGTAGCGAGTTATACGCGTTTTAATCTTCCTCGAACACTGGCACCGCTTACACCGGCAAGTATTTTAACAGATCCTACAGCCGTACCTACAACCACCAATCTTTTTGGTACAGGTGTCATGTACTCTGTTCCGTTATTTACCGGGTTTGCACAGACCAGACAGGTAGAGATGGACTCCCTTGCTACAAGACTTTCACAGAGTAAGTTGTCATTGACCAAAGAGCAGCTTGCATTTAATGTGGCTTCTCTTTATCTTTCCATCCTGGCACTTCAGGAAATGTCCGTTGCTCAAAGCAGACATGTAGAAGCACAGAAAAAATTAAAAAATACCATTGCCAATGAAGTGAAGTTTGGGAAAAAGGCACAAATAGACCTTTTAAAAGCCGAAAATGACCTGTATGGAAATCTCTCTTACCTTGAAGTGTTAAAAGGAAATGCAGTCATAGCAAAGGCATCTTTGGCATCTTTGGTAGGCTTGGATCATGTTGGATCCATCGCCCCGGTAAAAGTATCTGTCAAAAAGCCGAATTACTCCATAAACAGATTGCTTAATGAAGTTTCTTCTTTATCTAAAGTGACCATCGCCGACCTTAATGTGCAAAAGGCAGGCAAGGGGATAGAAAAGAGTGAAGCGAGTAAACTTCCTCAAGTCTCTTTGAACTCTTACTACGGATACAACTATGGTGAAAATGACGGAAGCAATAAGTATCCGGGAGATTTTAATTCTCAGGAGAACTGGCAGGTAGGTGTGAATGCGAAGTGGACAGTGTTTGATTTTGGAAAAAATAATGCCTCTACACAAAAAGCCAAAATCGCACGAATGCAGGCAACTTTTGAAAAGCAGCAGACACTTTTGGATCTGAGAAAATCTCTTGTGGAAGCAGTAGAGAAAATGAAACAGGAGTATGCGAATTATCAGGCACAGTTAAAGCAGTTCGCACTCTCTAAAAAGAGTGAGAAGATCGAAAGAGTGCGATATAAAAATGGAGTTTCTACCATAAACGATCTTTTGTATGCCACGAGTCAGAAACATTTGACCGCAGCAAAGCTGATCGAGAGTAAATATAATTATCAAAAAGGGAAGTTCTATATGGATTATTTATTAGAAAAAGGGGTACAGAAATGAAGAAAAAACACATTGTTGTCACAGCAGTAGTTGTAGTAGTAGCGGTCATCGCAGCGAAATTTTTACAGAGCAAAAAGGCTGAGATCGCCAATGCTCCACTTCCTTCCTCCGGGGCAGTCACTGTTTCTGTGGTAAAAGCAAAACAGGGAACCATGAAGAATCAAGTACCTTTTTTGGCACAAGTGCTTTCAGATAAAAGTATCAAACTTTCCACTAAACTGGCAGGGTACGTAGAAAAAGTATTGGTAGAAGAGGCACAAAAAGTAAAAAAAGGCGACCTGCTTGTACGTATCGATGCTTTGGAACTCAACTCAAACATAAATGCTTTAAAAGCAACACTAAATGCGCAGAGTCATGATCTGGAATTGGCAAAAAGCATTGTTGCAAGAAATAAAAAGCTCTTTGCCATAGGCGGTCTGGCTAAAGAACAGCTTGATATATCACAGGTATCAATGAATGCGAAAGCTTCGATCATGGAGAACACAAAACAAAAAATAGCACAACTGAATCATCAACTTTCGTATTTGAAAATAGTTGCACCGTTTGATGGTGAGATAGATGCTATATTCCTTCATGAAGGTGACTTGGCAGCTACCGGGAAAGCTATTTTGAGTATGAGTAACGGCAAGAAAAAACTGCTCTTTTCTTACGCACCTGTAAAAAATAACAGTATTAAAAAAGAGCAGGATGTTTTCATTGATGATGTGCAAGCAGGGTATGTGAAGTCCATCTATACCACTTCCCAAAACGGATTGACTTCTGCTGAAGTAACCTTGACTGAAAAGATAGACCTGCCAACAGGCAGCTCTGTGAATATTGAAGTATTGATACAAGAAGCCAAAGGGTGCATTGTGCCTTCGGATACGATCTTGCATAAGAAAGAGAATACCTTTGTCATGGCGTATGAAAAGGGTAAGTTTTCTCCTGTGAAAGTAAACATAGAGATACAAGAGGCGCATGAACTACTCATTTCTCCTTGTCCGAATGTCCCTATAGCGAAAGCAAGTGAAGTGAAACTGGCACAACTTCCTGCCTATGATCAAGTGACTATTATAGAGGCTAAAAAATGAATCGAGAGCCTAACTCCCTGGTAGAGAGGATTCTAAGAAAACCGCATATTATCTTTGCTTTTATCGCATTGTTTGTTTTGACCGGGATAATGGGTTACAACAAGATGCACAGAAACCTTTTCCCTAACTCCAACTACCCTGAAGTGGCAGTGGTCATTGTACAGCCTGGTGCATCAGCGAAGACGATGGCATCTAACATTGCCGTGCCTGCGGAAGAGGAACTTTATGCCTTAGATGAGGTACGCCGTGCCTACTCCAATACTATTGATGAAGTGACTGTGATCCGGGCAGAGTTTGAGTACAGTAAAGATATTGATACTGCCGTCAATGATGTCACGAATGCGATTGCTAAGATCCGTGCAAAGCTCCCAAAAGACATTAAAGAACCGCAAATTATCAAAATTACAGAAGCTACTGCACCTGTACTTGTCGTGGCGATGTCGCCTAAAGGTGATACGGCACTTACACTGGAAGATATTCGTGACTTGGCAAGCTCTGATATTAAGCACACGCTGTTGAAAACCAAAGGTGTCGCAAATGTTGATCTCTTTGGCGGGTATGAAAAAGAGTTACAAATTATTGTGGATAAAGCGAAGTTGGACTCTTATCATCTCTCTTTGGGAGAGGTCATTGCTACCATTCAAAAAAATGATAATGAATATGCAGTAGGCTTTGTCAGCAATAGAGAAAATCGTTACCTGCTTAAATCACAAGGGAAGAGAGATCAGGTAGGACAATTAAAAGCATTGATGCTGACACCTGAGGTGAAACTTTCTGATGTGGCGGAAGTCTATTTTGGACATTATGAAAACTCTGCTGCCTATTACGGAAATGGCAAAGCAGCGATCGCTCTGTCTATACAGCGTTCCACCTCTGCAGATGTGATCCAGACGATCGATAAAGTGGAACATGCCCTTGCTGAATTTGAAAAACAGTATCCAAACATCAATTTTGAAGTGAGTGACACCCAAAAAGAGACGATCGTTCAGAGTACAACAAATATGTTCGAAGCACTTCGTGATGCTATTATCATGTCAACGATCGTCGTTTTTCTCTTTTTGGCAAGTTTTAGACAGATACTGGTAGTACTGATCACGATTCCTTTGGTCTATGCTTCAACGATCGCATTGATGCGTCTGTTTGGACTGGACTTTAATGTAATTTCACTGACCGCGATCATTTTGGCACTGGGGCTGTTGTTAGATGACACAGTCGTGGTGATGGAGAATATTGAGAGGCACTACAGGGAGTTGGGTAAAGATATACACAAAGCAGTTGTTGACGGAACAAAAGAGATCATGTTTGCCGATTTTTCCGGTACGATAACCACGATGATCGCCCTCGCGCCGATGCTTTTTGTAGGCGGGTACCCTCAAACTATCTTTGCACCACTGGTTTCTACACTTTTATTGGCGTTAGCGGCTTCGTATGTTATCTCTGTGATCGCGGTGCCTTTGCTTTCGATGTATATCCTGACGATCAAAAATCCGCTTTTACTTAAAGTGGAAGATAAATTTCACTCGATCGTTATTCATGCCAATGATGCGACGCAAGGTTTCTTTTCCTCTATTGTAAGGAGAGTCACTGCTTCCAAAGCTTTAGGTTTTGTTTCGTTAATTGCACTACTTGTCATGTTTGTAATTTCGGCTAAAATAGTCATGCCTGTGGTAGGTCAAGAGCTTATGCCACCGATGGATACAGGGGGTGTGAATATTAAGATCACTACAGATGCGAATCTTCCTATAGAGAAGAGTGAAGCAATTATGAAACAGGTAAATAAGATCATCGAAGCAGAAGCTGAGATCCTGCGTATTTCGGGGAGTATTGGTTCTGAAGCAGGGGTGTTGAGTATCGGATCCGGGTCAGGGATAGACCATCTGTTCATTCTGGCCACCTATGTAGACAGATACAAGAGAGAGATAGATATTTGGGAAATTTCAAGAGAATTACGTAAAAAAATAGCGCAAATTCCTCATGTGAAATATTTGGATATCGCTCCTGCCGGTTCCACTGCTATGTCAAGTATACGTGCCTCGGTAGATGCTCAGTTGAGCTCTACAGATTTGAATTCACTGCAAGCTGTAGGTATAGAGGTTGAAAAAGCCTTACAAAAAACAAAAGGCATTGTATCAACTTCTATCTCCTGGGATATGGATAAAGTCGTCTATAATCTCAATATAGATGAAGCGGAAGCCCTGCGTTACGGACTGAAACGTTCAGATGTAACAGCACAGCTTCAGTTAGCTCTGCGTGGAGCACCTGTTGCCACTTTTGCTAAAGATAACAGTATGGACTATGCTGTAAGAGTATGGTTACCTAAAGAGCAGATAGATGATTTTGATACGGTCTTAAACATGCTTATCGATACGCCTAAAGGGAAGATCCCTTTAAATAAAATAGCGACTTTAGATTTCAGCAAAGAGCCTAGTTCTATTACAAGAGATGGCTTGAAATATACACTGGAAGTGTATGGAAACAGAGAAAAAAGTGCCATTTCACATATTATGGCAGACTTTGAAAAAGAGCTTGAAGAGGTGACGATCCCTCAGGGTGTTGAATTGGAACAGGTCGGTGATGTCAAGCAGTTTAAAGAAGCAGCAGGAAGAATGGTAGGGGCTATCGGTATAGCCGTAATACTTATATTTATTACGCTTGTTGTGATGTTTGCCAATATAAAAATATCACTTATGATACTGTTCTCTATTCCACTGACGATCATTGGTGCATCCTGGACGATGCTTACTGTGGGATATCATACCTCTATGCCGGCAATGATGGGATTCATGCTCCTTTCGGGGGTTATTGTTAACAATGCCATCCTGCTTATCCACTTTGCTCTGGAACAGATACAGGCAGGAATGAATAAAAAAGATGCAATGATGGAGTCTCTTAGGATCCGTACAAGACCTGTACTGATGACTGCTTTTGCTGTCTCGGCAGGTATGCTTCCTGTTGCACAGGGTGCTGCCATAGGACTTGAAAGACTGGCACCATTGGGAGCAGTGACGATTGGCGGATTGATCGTGGGGACATTTATGACACTGGT